>JASHRQ010000139.1 GCA_030037265.1 Thermoplasmata archaeon
GCGCCGCCTCGCCGTACCGTCGGCGGAGCGCGGGATCGCCGAGCAACGTCGCGGTCGAGTCCGCGAGGAATTTCACCAGCTCGGGCTCCGAGCGCGTCGCGTCCGCGACCAGCCCGGTCTCCCCGTTCCGCACGACCGGCGCGACCGGGGCCGCCCCGACGACGGGCAGGCCGGCGGCCATCGCCTCGAGCACCGCCCGCGGCAGCACCTCGACGGAGCTCGGATGCACGAGGAGGTCCGACTCCGCGTACAGCTCCCGCAGCCGCTCGACGGGCACCTCGCCCAGCAGCTCGACCGCGTCGCCGGCGGCCCGGACCCGGGCCGCGTACGCCGGATCCCCGACCGGCCCGGCGACCCGGAGCGAGGCCCCCGTGCCCCGGAGCGCCCGGGCCGCGAGCTCCCACCGCTTGAGCGGGGCCACCACTCCGACGCCCAGCACCCGGCGTCCCGTGCGACGCTCCCAGGTGGGGGCGAGCCCCTCCCGCGACACCCCGAACGGGATCGTGCGCACTGGGAGCGAGGGCGGCGGCCGGGCCAGCTCGCGGTAGGCCCGTAGGACCGGGTCGGTCAGCGCAATGGCGGCCGCGGCCCGGCGGACCGCGCGCTTCTCGAGCCAGAACCCCCACCGGTGGCTCAGCCGCGGGCGCCAGAACCAGTGCCGGGAATGCGACGTGTACACGTACGGTCGGCCGAGCCGGTGGAGCCGGTTCGCGACGACCGGCGTGCTCGCATGCAGGATGTCGTACGGCTCGTCTCCGAGCAACTCCCGGAGCCGCCGGGCGAAGCGGTACTCGTCCGTGGACCGGTGCCGCCGCACCTCATTGACGACCCGGACCGAGTGACCCTGCCGCTCGAGCGCCTGGCCGTACTCGTAGAGGACCCGCTCGACGGCGCCGTACCCCGTCGGAGGGACCTCCTCGATGCCGGTCCCCACCAGGACGATCCGCACGAGTTCTCCATCCGTCCCCGGGCTATGGTTCCTCGCTCCGACGGCGCGTGGGCTCTCCGGACCCTACGGCACCGTGCCCGCGCCGCGCCCGTCCGTCGGCTCGGAGGCCGTGGCGAACAGCACCCCTTCCGCGACCTTCGGGAGGAACATCGTCGACTTGTGCGCCATCACGCGGCCCGTCGAGAACGCGCGCTCCTCGACCGCCTGGAAGTGCAGCCGAGGCAGGAGATAGGCGGTGCCTCCCGAGAGCGGCCCGCCCCTCTCGCGGACCGCCGCCAGGGTCCGGCGCGGCGAGCGGAACGGCACGAACCGGTGCGGGTCGATCCCGAACGCGCTCGACAGGTACCCGTGCAGGAGGTCGAAGTCCGCGCCGCCGTCGTCGGTCGAGGGCCCGGTGAACCGGGCGGCGTTGGGGCCGTCCACGACCACGAACCCCCGCCACCGGTGCCGGGTCATCTCGCTGAGCTGCTCCAGCACCGACTCCGCCGTCGCGGCACCGGGCAGCCGTTCGCACGCGAGCGACGCGCCGGGCGCCCGGCGCTCGAGCGCCTCCAGCGACACGGCTCCCCGCGGCAGGGCCCGGTGCCAGGGCAACAGCTGGAGCGCGCGGTCCCGGCTCTCGACGAGCATCGCCGGCGGAGCCGCGCCGGGGAGCCCGCGGGCGAGGAGCTCCCGGGCCGCGGCGTACCGGTGGTGGCCGTCGAGAACGAGCAGCCGGACGGGCCGGAGGAGCTCCTGGAGCTCCCGGAGCAGGTCGGGTTCCGTCAGGCGCCAGAGCCGGTGGACCGTCTCGCCGAGCCGGGCCTCCACGATCGGCTCCACGGAGCCCGCGAACTCGAGGTGCCGTCGGTGGAGCCCGAGAGCCGCTTCGAGCCGGTCGTTGAGCGCGTGGGTGGGCCGCGAGTAGCCGGCCATCACCGGGGCGAACTGCGTGTCCGTCGCTCGCGTGAGCTCGACGCGTTCCGCCACCCGGTCCTCGAAGGTGAGCTCGTGCACCGCGACCGACCCGGGGGCCTGCCGTCCGAGGTCGAGGCGGCCGACGAGGCCCAGGAGCAGGTACTCCCTCCGACGATGGTCGGCGGGCAGGCACTCGAGGAGGTCCTCGGACGGGACGAACCGGATCCCGTAGACGTAGAACGACGGCACCGGGTCCCGGACGTACGCCCGAGAGGCGATCGCCTCCCGGAGGGTCCGGGGCGCCGTCGCGAGGAACTCCGCGAGCGGCAGGGTCGGCGGCCGCGAGGAGAAGTTCGCCGCGTTCGCAGGCCATCGCGCCAGGCGCGCGTACTCCTCCGGCGCGATCGTGTCGTAGACGGGCGATACGAGCTCGTCCGCCCGGGCACCGGGCGCCGGATGCCACGCGCGGAACGTCGACAGCTCTACCACGGTCCGCCGTCCCCGGGGTCCGAGCCACCGCCGGGGTTTACGAGGTTTGGGGAGCCCCGGCGGGCCGTGGGCGCGGCGGGTACCTTGTGCCCGACCGGGAGGAGGGCCGCGGGGTTCACGCCGGCGCGTGCGTCGGCGTCCCGGAAGCGGCCGGTGCCGCCGACGGCAGGCTGAGCAGGCCGAGGAACAGGACCAGGATCCCGATGAACTCCGCGTAGTAGAGCGCGACCGGGAAGGAGGCGATGTAGAGCGTGCCCCCGGCCCCGAGGATGATCGCCCCGGCAGCCATGAGGCCCGTCTGCCACCGGAACGACCGGCGCAGCGACAGCGCCGTCGCCGCGAGGAGCACGACGGTGGCCGGAACCGTCACGAGCGAGGAGAGGACGAGGAGCGTGAGCGGCGGGTCCTTCGCGATGATCCCCCCCACGACCATGGAG
>JASHRQ010000140.1 GCA_030037265.1 Thermoplasmata archaeon
CCGTGCCGTAAACGTGAGCTGTTACAAGTTGTCGATACGGGTCCGGGAGCCCCCCGAGAAAGGCCAAGAGCTGTCGGACCGTTCCGGGGGCGTGCCGTCCTCCGCCGCCCTGCGCTCCGACCCGTCCGCCCCGGCCGGCGGTCCGGTGCTCGTCCCGTATCTGTACCTGGATTCGGGGCGCGTGGTCGCGCCGGTCGACGACCGGTACGCGCTCGTGCGGGACGGCACCGGACATCCGGTGGACCCATTCGAGGTCGCCGACGGCCTCGTCGACCGGTACCAGCACCTGTGCATCGTCGACCTGAACGGCGTGCGGCACAACCGTCCCCAGCTGGATTTCCTCCAGGAGCTGTGCCGGGACGGCGACGTGTGGGTCGATGCCGGGGTGCGGACCGGGGACCAGGTGATCGACGTGCTCGTCACCGGGGCGCGGAGGGCGGTCCTGAGCACGGCATACCTGCGGAGCCCGAAGGAGCTCCGACGGGCGTGGCGCCTGTCGCCGGAGATCCTGTTCGCCGTCGTCGTGGAAGGCTCGGTCGTCAGCGCGCCGGAGTCGGAGTGGGACCACGCGGCCGCGACGTCGGTCGCGGAGTCCGCGCGCAAGCTGGGGATCGTCGACCTGGTGGTGGTCCCGAGGACGGCTCCGATCGACTGGACGCTCTTCCCGGGCCTCGCCGCGCAGGGGCCTGTGTGGGTCGGCGGGCAGTACCGGCCCGACGACGCGGCCCAACTGGCTCGCTCCGGCGCCGCGGGAGCGTTGTTCGACCCGGGACCGGACGGTCTCGCTTCGTTCTCGGGGACGCCGTGAGTTCCCCGTCGCTGCTCGACGACCTGCTGGAGGCGCTCGGCTTGGCCCGTCCCGACCTCGGACGGGAGGCGGCCCGCGAGGAGGTTCGACGCGAGGCCGCGAGGATCGGGGTGACCCCCGAAGCGGCCGCGCTGCTCCTCCTCCACCGGGCGGGCGCCGCGGAACTGCCGGCATGGACCGAGCGGCTCGACGGGTGGCTCCGGGGCGTCTCCGCTTCCCCCTCTTCGACTCCTCCGGCGCGGGATGATGAGGCCTAGAACCAGCTGACCGGTGATGACTGATGGGCGAGCTGACCGCGCGCGGAGGCGAGGCGAGGGAGTCCCGGAACGGACGACCGAGGGTGCGAAACCGTAAACACGCGGGCCCTCTCCCGCACCCCCGGGGGCGCGGCATCGGCTCCCGGCCGATGCGTCAAGGGAGCGGTACCGTGCGGAACGAGCGAACGGCCCGACGCACCCCGCGGGCACCGTCTCCGCGACGGCCCCCGGTACGACCCCCGGCGGAGCATCAGGCGGTGCCCTCCGACCCCACGCTCCGCGTGAAGGCGTTGGAGTCGCTCCTCGTGGAGAAGGGGCTCGTCGACCGGGCCACCGTCGATGCCCTCATCGACACGTACGAGCACCGGGTCGGGCCCCGCAACGGGGCCCGGGTCGTGGCCCGAGCCTGGGCCGACCCAGAGTACCGGCGTCGGCTGCTCGCGGACGCCGACCGGGCGATCGCTGAGCTCGGTTACGGCGGGATGCAGGGCGAGCACATGGTGGTCGTGGAGAACACGCCTCGCGTCCACAACCTGGTCGTCTGTACCCTCTGCTCGTGTTACCCGTGGCCGGTGCTGGGGCTCCCCCCCGTCTGGTACAAGTCGGCGGCGTACCGCTCGCGCGCCGTGATCGACCCCCGTGGGGTGCTCCGCGAGTTCGGGGTCGACCTCCCCGACGACGTCGAGGTTCGGGTGTGGGACAGCACGGCCGAGGTCCGGTACCTCGTGCTGCCCGAGCGGCCCGCGCGGACCGAGGAGTGGACCGAGCAGCAGCTCGCGGCGATTGTGACGCGGGACTCAATGGTCGGGGTGGCCCGGAGCCCGGCTCCGGCGGGAGGCCGGTCCGCGTGAACGGCATTCACGACATGGGCGGGATGCACGGGTTCGGCCGGATCCCGCGCCCGCCCGACGAACCGGTGTTCCACGCCCCGTGGGAACGCCGCGCCTTCGGCCTGGCCCTGGCCCTCGAGGCGCTCGGCCTCTGGTCCGAGGACGCGTTCCGCTCCGCGATCGAGCGCATCCCGCCCGTGGAGTACCTACGGCAGCCGTACTACGAACGGTGGGTCGTTGCCGTCGTCGACCTGCTCCAACGCTCGGGTGCCGTCACGGCGGCGGAGCTGGAGGGCGGTCGTCCGGTGCGCCCGGCCGGCACGACGCCCGCGGCCGTCCCGCCCGGCCGCGTCCCCGCCCTGGTGGCGTCGCGGGCGGGGTCCCGTCGCGATGTCGTGGTCGCGCCCCGGTTCCGGACCGGGCAGTCGGTGCGGGCGAGGAACCTCCACCCCTCCGGGCATACGCGGCTCCCGCGGTACGCCCGGGGCCGGCTCGGCACCGTCGAGCGCGACCACGGCGTCTGGATCCTCCCGGACACGAACGCGGAAGGGCGGGGGGAGAACCCGCAGCACGTCTACTCGGTGCGCTTCGCCGCGCGCGAGCTCTGGGGCCCCGCCGGGTCCGCCCGGGACGCGGTCTACGTCGACCTGTGGGAGGACCATCTTGAGCCGGCGTGACCGGTCGCCCGCCGCCTCGGAGC
This sequence comes from Thermoplasmata archaeon, assembly GCA_030037265.1. Taxonomy (GTDB): domain Archaea; phylum Thermoplasmatota; class Thermoplasmata; order Lutacidiplasmatales; family UBA184; genus JAKIWV01. The sequence continues at coordinate 2,596 of JASHRQ010000140.1, forward strand.
CCTCCGGCCCGGCGTCGGCGGACGACGGTCCGGTGTTCGCCGAGCCGTGGCAAGCGCAGGCGTTCGCGCTCGCGCTGACGCTCTCGCACGAGGGGCACTTCAGCTGGAAGGAGTGGTCGACGGCGCTGGCCCAGGAGATTCGCCGGGCCGAGGCGCGGGGCGAGCCCAACGACGGCTCCCGGTATTACGACCGCTGGCTCGCGACGCTCGAGCGCCTGGTCACCGAGAAGAAGCTGTCGACCCGCCCCGCCCTGCGACAGCGGAAGGCGGAATGGGCTCGGGCGTACCGCCGGACCCCGCACGGACGCCCGGTGGAGCTCGCCGCGGCTCAGCCCCCGGCGCGCGCGGGCCGGGCGGCGCGGCCCGGGCATCGCCCCCGCCGGTAGCGGACGACTCGCGCACCCTCGGACCCGGCGCCGCCGATGCCGACAAAGGCTTTTGGCCCGCGGCCGAGTGGGCGGGCCCGAGCCACCATGCCGTCGCCGGGGGCCGGTACGATCCGGCTGGAACTGCCGGACCGGACCACCCGCGAGGTCCCGGTCGGCACGACGGCGGAGGAGGTGCTCCGCCACTGGCAGCCCGCATCCGCCGGGAGCTGGCTCGCCGCGCAGCTCAACGGGGAGCCGATCGACCTCCGCCGGCTCCTGGCGTCGGGGGGCCGGCTCGCCCCGCTCACGTTCGACGACCCGGCGGGACGCGATATCGAGCAACACTCGGCCGCGCACCTCGTCGCGAAGGCGGTCACGGAGCTGATCCCGGAGGCGAAACCGACCCACGGCCCGCCGACGGAGGAGGGCTTCTTCTACGACTTCCAGATGCGGCCGCTGACGGCGGAGGAGCTGCCCGCCCTCCTCGACCGGATGCACGAGTCGATCCGACGGAAGGACCGGTTCGAGCGGGAGGAGGTCTCGAAGGAGGAGGCACGGCGCCTCTTCGCGCACAACCCACACAAGCTGCGGTACCTCGCCGAGGCGCCGGAGGGCGCGCCGGTCTCCCTCTACCGCACCGGCACGTTCGTCGACCTGTGCCGGGGACCCCACGTCCCCGACGCCGGCTGGCTCGAGGGGATCCACCTGCTGGGATTCTCCTCGATCCAGCCCGAGACCCCGGAGCCGGGAGCGACCTTCCAGCGGGTCCGCGGGGTCGCGTTCCCGACGAAGCCGGCGCTGGACGCCTACCTGAAGCGGCGCGCCGAGGCGGAGGCGCGCGACCACCGCGTCGTCGGCCCGCGCCTCGAGCTGTTCAGCTTCACCGACGAGCTCCCCGGGTTCCCGTTCTGGCACCCGAAGGGGATGGTCGTCGTCCGGGAGCTCGAGGCGTTCGTGCGCGAGCACCTCGCCGAGGCCGGCTACTCGGAGATCCGCACGCCGCTCCTGTATCCGCAGGCCACCTACGAGACGAGCGGGCACTGGGAGCACTACCGGGAGAACATGTTCCTCACGACGGCCGACGAGCGGTCGTTCGGCGTGAAGCCGATGAACTGCCCGGGCTCGATGATGATCTTCCGCTCCCGCTCGCGGAGCTACCGGGAGCTGCCGATGCGGCTCGCCGAATTCGCGCCGCTCCACCGGCTCGAGGCGAGCGGCACGATCCACGGTCTACTGCGCGCGCGGGAGTTCGTCCAGGACGACGCGCACCTGTTCGTCACCGAGGAGCAGATCCTGCCCGAGGTCCAGACGCTGTTCCGCTGGATCGACCGGGCGATGCGCACGTTCCGCCTCGGATGGAGCGCCGAGCTGTCGACGCGGCCGACGAAGTTCCTCGGCGACCCGGCGGTCTGGGACCGCGCGGAGCGCATCCTGTCCGAGGTGCTCGAGCAGTCGGGGGTCCCGTTCAAGGTCTCTCCGGGCGAAGGGGCGTTCTACGGACCCAAGATCGACATCCACCTGCGCGACTCGATCGGCCGCTCCTGGCAGTGCGGGACGATCCAGCTCGACTTCCAGATGCCGCTGCGCTTCGGGCTCGAGTACCAGGGAACCGACGGGGGGCTCCACACGCCGGTCGTGATCCACCGGGTGATCCTCGGCTCGTGGGAGCGGTTCCTCGGCGTCTTCCTCGAGCACTGCGCGGGCTGGTTTCCCCCGTGGCTCGCGCCCGTCCAGGTCCGGGTGCTGCCGGTCACCGAGCGGCAGATGGACCGGGTGGGCGAAGTGACGGCGGAGCTCCGCGCGGCCGGGGTCCGGGCCGACGCCACGGACAGCGCGGACACTCTCTCGAAGCGCATCCGGGAGGCCGAGACCGCCCACGTGCCGTACATCGCCGTCCTCGGCGACCAGGAGCTCCAGCACGACACCGTGGCGCTCCGCGTGCACGGCCAGAAGGGGCAGCGCGCGCTGAGCCGCTCCGACCTGATCGCCCTCGTGCGCGAGAAGGTCCGGACGCGCAGCTACGACCCGTAGCGCGCGCCGAGCCCCTCGGCGGTCCGGCGCCCCACCCGGCTCGAGGATCACGCGTGGCCGTGGCCGCCGGATCGCTGCGCGTCCCGGCGGGCCTGGAGCAGCACGGACTCGAGCTCGGCGCTCTCGAGCTGGTGCACCTCGCGGAGATGCTCCCGCATCCGATGGAGCTCGACGGCGCGCGCGCAGCGCGGACAGGCCGCACGGAGCAGCCGTCGGGAGGCGGAACGGGAGGCCGACGACTGCATGCGAACGGTCTCCGTCTCGCCGATTCGACTATGAAAACACTCTCCTCCATCGGGACGGCATCGGCCGGCCGGCCCCCGGGCGCGCGGCGGGCACCGCGCCGGCACAGGGGTTAAATAATACGCCGGTAGCCTCGCCGCGCGGGGGTTCGAGCGATGTCGTTCACGACGCTGGAGCTCGAGGTCGTCATCCTGCTGGCCGCCTTCGCGGCGCTGCTGTACGCCGGCGCCCAGACCGTCCTGGTCCTCCGCGAGGACGAGGGTACCGACCGGATGCGGTCGATCTCGGTCGCGATCCGGGAGGGGGCGGTCGCGTTCCTGCGCCGGGAGTACTTCACGGTCTTCAGCGTCGCGGCGGTCCTCGCGATCATCATCTTCGCCGGCTTCGTCGGGAGCCGCGGCGCGGGCTTCGCCGCGGACCTCGCCGTCGGGTTCGTCTTCGGGGCCCTCGGCAGCGCGCTCGCCGGCGCCGCGGGGATGTTCGTCTCGGTGCGGGTCAACGTCCGCACGGCGGCGCACGCCCGCGGAGGCGACCTGGGCGCGACGCTCCGGTACGCGTTCCGCGGCGGCAGCGTCACGGGGCTGATGGTCGCGGGGCTGGCGCTCCTGGAGCTGGTCGGATTCTACCTGTTGCTCGGCGGCCAGGTCACGGCGATGGTCGGGCTCCTGTTCGGGGCCTCCCTCATGAGCCTGTTCGCCCGGGTCGGCGGCGGCATCTACACCAAGGGCGCGGACGTCGGCGCGGACCTCGTGGGCAAGGTCGAGGCGGGCATCCCGGAGGACGACCCGCGGAACCCCGCGGTCATCGCGGACAACGTGGGGGACAACGTCGGCGACTGCGCCGGGATGGCGGCCGACCTGTTCGAGACGTACGTCGTGACGGCGATGAGCGCGATGCTGCTCGCCGCGCTGATCCGGGTCGGGCCGGTCGACCCGGTGCTCGCGAAGTTCCCCCACGCGGTCCTGTACCCGCTGGTCGTCTGCGCGTGGGCGATCGTCGCGACGATCGTCGGGGCGTTGTTCGTCCGCATGCGTACCGGCGGAACGATCATGGGCGCCCTCTACCGGGGGCTCGCGGTCACGACGGGGGTCGGCGTGGTGGGGCTGTACGTGCTCGACGCGACGCTCATGGGCGGGAACCCGGGCGTGTTCGTGGCGACGCTGCTGGGCCTCCTCGTGATGGTGTTCATCGTGCTGATCATCGACTACTACACGAGCGCGGGCTACGCCCCGGTGGGCCGCCTCGCGGAGTCGGCGCAGGCCGGGTCGGGACCGGTCGTGATCGCCGGCCTCGGGATCGGACTCCAGTCCACCTGGCTCCCCGGGCTCGTGATCGTGGTGAGCATCCTCGGCTCGTTCTTCGCCCTCGGCTGGTCCGCCACGGGGGCGTTCGTCTCGACGACGACGTTCGCGGTGTACGGGCTGTACGGGATCGCGCTCGCGGCGGCGAGCATGCTCGCCGTCACGGGGATGATCATCTCGATCGACGCGTTCGGCCCGATCACGGACAACGCCGGCGGCATCGCCGAGATGGCCGACCTCCCGGCGGAGGCCCGGGCGGTGACCGACCCGCTCGACGCCGTCGGCAACACGACCAAGGCGATCACGAAGGGGTACGCGATCGGCTCGGCGGCGCTCGCCGCGCTCGCGCTGTTCGCCGCCTACGGCTTCGCGGCCTCGAACGCCGCCGGGGAGTCGTACACCGCCTGGACGGCCTCGCTCACGATCACGAACCCGCTCGTCGTCGTCGGCCTCATCATCGGGGGCCTCCTCCCGTTCCTGTTCACGTCGTACCTCATGAACGCCGTCGGGATCGCGGCGCAGTCGATCGTCTTCGAGGTCCGGCGCCAGTTCAAGGAGATGCCCGGCATCATGGCGGGCAGCCAGCGGCCGGACTACGGGAAGTGCGTCGACATCGTCACCCGGACCGCGATCCAGCAGCTGGCGGTCCCCGCGCTCATCGGGGTGGTGACGCCGCTCGCCGTGGGATTCCTCCTGGGGCCGTACGCGCTCGCGGGGCTCCTCCTGGGGGTCATCCTGTCGGGCTTCCCGCTCGCGCTCACGATGACGAGCGGCGGGGCCGCCTGGGACAACGCGAAGAAGTACATCGAGTCCGGGAAGTTCGGGGGGAAGCACTCCGAGGCCCACAAGGCGGCGGTCGTGGGCGACACCGTCGGCGACGCCACCAAGGACACCGCGGGACCCGCGATCAACCCCCTCATCAAGGTCGTGAACACGATCTCGATCCTGTTCGTCGTGCTGATCGTCCTGCACCACGTGGTGCACTTCTAGCGGCGCCGGACCGCCGTGCGAGCGGCCCGGAAGCCCCGGGCGCTACCGGATCGGGATCAGCCGGACCCCGGGGTACCCGTTCCGACGGCCGTCGACGAGCAGCGCGACCGCGGGCGAGTTCGGCCGGATGCCGTACAGCAGCATCGTCCGGTTCGCGAGCATCGCCTTCACGTGGACCGGCGCGTAGTGGCCGATCTCGGCCAGTCCGGGCGCGCCGGTCATCCCGACCATGAGCAGGATCCCGCCCCGCTCCCGCATCCGGGAGCCGATCGCGTGGATCGCCTCGAGGTACTCGGCCGAGCTCCCGAAGGCCGACTCGAGCGACACCAGCGACAGCCGGACGAGCGAGCGGTTCGTGAACGACTCCTTGATCTGCTCGACCAGCTGGCGCGTGGCCGGGGGGGTGGGGGCGCCCGGCGCGATGACCGGGGGGATCGCGAACGTCGACAGCCGCTCGAGCACCTGCGCCCGGTCGACCATCGGCTCGAGCCCCCGGAGGATCGTCGTGACGGGCAGTCCCGTCGACGGCAGGACGCTCACGTCCCAGCCGCTGCGGATCGCCTGGGCGAACGCGTGGAAGCTCACGGGGCCGAGCGCCGTCCGGTCGACGGCGCTGTCGACCTCGAACAGCACGGGCTCGCCGGCGCGCAGCGGGCCGAGGACCCGGTCGAGCTCGAGGAGCCCCCACGACAGCCCGCCGTCCGGCGGGTTCTCGCGGAGCTCGAAATGCTCCTCCCGCGCGGGGTCGCTCTGCGGGTAGGACCGGGGGACGGCGGTGAACCGGGCGCCGTCGAGCGAATACAGCACGGAGCTCGACTGGAGCGGGACGCCCCGGAGCTTGTGGAAGATCATCTCGCGGACGACCATCCCCTGCAGGTCCTCGCGACGGAGCTCGACGACGCCGTGGACGAGGTACTCGAGGTTCGTGAACGCGGGGGTCTCCCGGACCAGGACGGTGTGGACGTTCGCGCCCTGCAGCACGGAGATGAGCGCGTTCTCGACGCGGAGCCGGTGCGCCGCCGTCGGCTCGACCGAGGGATGGCCGAGGTACGGCTCGATGAGCCCGTCCCAGCTGTCGATCACGAGCGCGGACCGGCCCCCGGGCGGGATCCGGCTGAACACCTCCTGGACCCCGGTGGGGAGCGTGAGGAACCGCTCGAGCTCCCCGAAGGCGGGGTTCTCCGGCACGAGCTCGGTGAACTGCCGGATGAGCGCCGCGTAGTCCTGCCGGGCCTCCGGCCCGGTCCAGAGCCCCTCCGCGTCGACGACGTGGTCCTCGGGGAGGACGTCGCTGAGCCACGGGTAGTGTTCCTGCAGCTCCGCGTAGTTGACCCGGGTCGACACGTAGAACCCGGGGATCGGGAGCCCGGCGAGGAGCGACAGCGCGAGCGTCGTCTTGCCCGTACCCGGCGCGCCGCGGATCTGCAGCGACTGAGCGGTTCGAGTCTTGAAGAACCGGCGGAGCTCGGTCGGGAGGTGCCAGTCTCCCACGCTCTCCAGCGGCGCCGGACCGGACGCGGTCCGGTCGGACGGCCGCTCCGTCGCGCCGCCCTTCTTGCGCGTGCCCGGCATCTCCTCGTCGGGGGGCCCGTCGGAACGGCCGAGGCCCCCCCGCCCACACTACTACCCTTCGAAGGGGGTTAAGGCATTGTCGTCGCGACGGCCCCCCGGCCTATGTAAGGGCGCAGCTTCCCGGGGCCGTGTTCTCTCTTCGGGGCCGGACCGGGCTCATTACGGGGTCCGCTCGAGGGATCGGTCGGGCGATCGCCGCCGAGCTCGTCGCGGCGGGTGCCCGCCCGGTCGTGCACGGGCAGCGCGACTCCGCGCACCTCCGGGAAACCGCCCGGTCCCTCGGGGGCTCGGACGGTCCGCTCGCCCGCGTGGCCGGGGACGTGCGGGACCGGCGCGCGGTCGACCGGATGTTCGCCGCGCGGGGCCCGGTTCCCCGCCGGCTCGACTTCCTCGTGGTGAACGCCGGGGCGTACGCCGCCACCCCGTCAGAGGCGGTCACGGCGGACGAGTGGCATCGGATGACCGCGACGAACCTGGAGGGGAGCTTCTGGACGGTCCGCGCCGCGCTCCCGCGCCTCCGACGGTCCCCGCACGCGGCCGTGGTGCTGGTCTCGTCGGTCCTCGCCTCCCGCCCGATCCAGGGCGGCGTCCCCAGCCAGTCGACGAAGGCCGGGGTCGAGCAGATGACCCGGGCGCTCGCCGTCGAGCTCGCCCCGGGGGTGCGGGTGAACGCCGTCGCGCCCGGCTACGTGCGGACCCGGATGAACCGGCGCCGACGGGTGGACCGGTGGTTCCACGCCCAGCTCGTCCGCTCCACCCCGCTCCATCGGTGGGCCGAGCCGGAGGACCTGGGCCCTCCGGTCCGGTACCTCCTGAGCGACGAGGCCGGATGGGTCACGGGCGCGGTGGTTCACGCGACTGGGGGGCTCGACCTCTCGTGACCGACGGAGCGCTGCTCCGGGGCCGCGTCGCCGTCGTCACCGGCGCGTCGCGCGGCATCGGCCAGGCCACGGCCGAGCTTCTCGCGCGGGCCGGCGCCGACGTGCTGGTGCATTACCGGGAGGATGCCGCCGGCGCGCGCGAGACGGCCCGCCGGGTCCGGGCGCAGG
>JASHRQ010000141.1 GCA_030037265.1 Thermoplasmata archaeon
ATTATTCAGGGGAATCCCCGGATCCGGGGGTGGAGGATTGTCCGACTGGTCCATCGGGACGGAACCGTCCCCCGTCGGGTCCGGCACGAACGCGACTCGCGCGCGAGAGGACTCGCGTGCCGGCTCGAGAACACCGAGGCGTCGCTGGATTGTGCCTACCTGCCTGCTCGTAACTAGGATCGTACTCTGGGCGGGAGGGCAGTACCTCGGTGGGAGCCAACTTCCGTCCACTCGCTTGATCGGGCAGGTCGACTCGGTGAACTATGAATTCACGGGGGCGGCTGACTGCTGGGCTCCGATGACCGGCCCCGGTTTCGGCTGGCCCGCCGGCGGGGCGCTCGTAATCGTTTCCCAAACGCTGGAATATGTCGGCGGGCCCGGGGGACCACCTAACTGTTCGGCCAACAATGTAAGTCTCGAGCCCTCGGGATTCGACCTCACCCGTTCCAACGTTCCGCTCACCGTCCCTGCTGGCTCCGATGGGGCGCTCATTCTTACGGTCGCGACGCCCGCTTCCTCCTACGTGGGTGACTTGACAATCGTTGTCCACGTGCGGGCTTCCTAACGCTGTCTGAGCAGTCCAGGGGATTCCGACCGGGTCTCCAAAGCGCGACCCTTCACCACGACGCCGCGAGCCCCCCGACCCGTCGACCGGGTGCGGCCCGTTCTAGGAGGGGGAGCCGCGCAGGATCCGTTCGGAACCACGTTCAGCGGATAGTCAGGCAACGCAGGGTCTCGTTACGCGCGAGCGTGTCGGGACACGCTCAATGTCACTTTGGCTACCCCCATGTTCGCCAAGATGAAGTGACTTACCAAGGCCCGGGGCCAGGAGGCGAATCCATCGTAACGTCGGTGTACGCCGATTCGGACGGAGTCGGCGGTACTGCGTGTGGGCGGTATCTCACTGTGAGACGGCGTTTATCTACGAAGTAAGCCGTTCGCGATCCATTGACTCCTCCATGAACTCCGAAATGGCACCACATGGGACGAGACCTGCACTCCCGCGGCCTGCGGGTCTCCGATTTTGGCTGGCTGGAGTAACGAGATTCGCCTGGATTCCTCTCGTTGCCTTCGGAGTGAGCGCCTTGTTGGACGAGCTCGCATTGCGGTATGGAACATACGGTTGCACCGCGACGGCAGCCGGTTGTGGTACGGATCCGAACGCCGTACTCAACGGGTTGTCCCAACTGTCGCTGCTCGTGGGGGTCCTGTCCGCTGTCTTCGCACTAGTGATCGTACCCCTGTCGCTTTACAGACCGACTGCGGGACCGCGTAACTTGACGCCGTAGTCGCGGGGTTTCCGTTCACGACCCCACCGCTCGCACGGTACCCCCGCTTGACTTGAGAAGTTGCGAGTAACCCATCACGAATAGCGTTGAGGGGAGCGCCGAGTCGATCCCTCCGCCGGGTACATACTTCTAAATTCGGGAATCCATTGTCCTCGTGGCGCGCCTCGGTTCGGTGCGCCGAACACCCTCACCTTCACCGTCGAGGAGTGGCCGCGCACCTCGCCGAGGACGAGCGGCTCCGACAGACGGTCGAGGCGTTCGAGCTCCAGACCGCCGAGATGACCGTCCGCCTGGCCAAGCCCGAGCGGGAACTCCCCCAGCTCAAGTGGCAGTTGAAGGTGGCCCAAGGGCGAGCGCCTCCACCGCCGGAGTGCACCCGAACGAACGTTCCGGAGCGACCCGAGCGGGAACGCAAGAAGCGCGGAGCGGTGGAGGGCCACGCGGCCCAGCACCGCCCGGCGCCAGCGGGGTTCGACGCTCCGGCCGAAGGGGCGCCATTCAGGCGCCGCCTCGAAGCCAGTAGAAACCGCCGCTGGTTAGGCGGCTTCAGGACTTACCTCGAAAAACTGCCTCCGCCGCCCAAGTTCCGGTGAGTGCAGGGCGTCGCTCCGGTGGTGTCCCTCCTTGCAGTTGTCTTCGCGCGCGTCGGGCGCAAATAGCTGCAGGCGGGAGCGAACCAACCGCGCGAATTGAGAGGAGCTAATCTAATTCGATGTCGACGGCGTCAGCTCATCGACTCGGGCGAGCGGAGGCTCCATGGCGGTACTATGAACGCGGAGGCAACGAGGGCCCGACGGCGCTCGTAGGGCCAATTCGTGAAGGGTCACGACATGGTGACTTCAGGAATAAACGACTTCGTTGCGAGCGACGTACTTCTCGATAAGAAGTGATTGAAGTTCTACGGTCTTCCGGGATCGGGCGACACCTCACTGGAGCGAGCAACGGGAGTGCGGCTGGGAGGGCTTGCGGTCTTGCCGATTTCCAAGGAGCCGAGGGACGGTCCGCCCTGCCTCCGGTGGGATAGGCGGCGTAGGTCCAACCTGCGCTTCCACGAATGTTGGTCCGATAGTCGGGGTCACACCTAGGGTCTGGTGACTCAATGTACCCGGTGGCATTCATGACCAGGGCGGCCCGAATTCTATCCGGCTGTGGGCTCGGGGCAGCCATACTCTTGGCCACATTCTTTCCGACCGTTACGTCTACCGAAACCGCCAGCCCCGGTGCTGTCTCGGTGGAGGTTGCCACCGGAGCGGCCCCGATCGTTGTCAATATCTCCGTCGGGTCCGTCTTCACAGCCACGTGCAGTCCCACTTCCATCACGGCCTACTTCTACGGCAACGCGACCGGCGGTGTTCCCCCCTACGTCTTCACTTGGTCGTTCGGGGACGGTTCGCCGACCGAAGTCGGCCAGAACACCTCCCACGCGTACCGTATCGATGGCTTTTACAACGTTACGCTTTGGGCCACCGACGCCCACGGAGGGAACGGCACTAGGACGGAACGGGTCGGGCTTTTCGCTCCCTGTCCCCCTGGGCACGAGACTTCCTCTCCTTTCCCCGAGTCGCTCGAGCTAGGCGTCGTTGCCGTTGCGGCAGCCTCTGGAATCGTGGCGTTCTTCGGTGCGTACCGGCTCCACCGCAAGGGACCCCGGTCCTAGAGGGATCCGAATCCCGGCGGGAGAGCGCCTCGAGAAGTCACGTCCGCTGTCCGACCGGAGTTTGGGCCCCACTTGGACAGAATCCTTGAGCGGAACTTGGACCTGACCTCGACAGAAGTACCGGGTTGTCGGGGAGAGTCCCGGTACACTGTACGGTGATCGCGCCTCGGCGCGCTACCGAGAGATGAGGCCGCCGAGTTCCAGTCCCCAGAAGAGGCGGGACTGTACCCTCGACATCTGCTCCACGACCAGCCGGGGAGCCCCCTCGGCGGTCTACACCGCGCCCTTCCGGATTCCCTCGAGCGCCTCCACGAACTGCTGCATCGACAGCCCGAGGTCCGGAACCCTCCACTGCAGCCACCGGTACAGCAGCGACCCCATCACGGAAGGAACACGTGCGCCCGAACCTCGGCCTCGTTCCAGACCCACACGGGCTTCACCGACATGATGCCCCGGTCCTTCAGCGACTTGTGGTCGTCCTCGAACACCGCGCGCGTGACTACGGACGGACGATTCTCCCGTCGGTGGGAGTCCCACCGGGTCGGTCAGCTTGTGGGCATGGGGAGCCGTACCAGACTGTGACCACTGCGCACTCCCGCTCACATTTACTCGAACCACGCCGAGGGGGTCTGCGTCGAAGCCAACTCCGTGGCGCCTATCCACGCCGCGTCTTTGTGCCCAAAAGGTGGACCTCCGACGAGGGACCCCCGCCCAAGACCGCACCGCACCAGCCGCAGTAGATGATCGAGTACTTCGCGCCAAACGAGATGCCTTGATACAGGACGTCCGTGGACGGGTTCAGTTCGTGCCTGCACGCCGGGCAGAAGGGCGTCGGTTCGTCGCTCGGGCTCAGGGGCTGACCACCGGTCGCCATCGATTCCCCCTCACGCACCCAATACCTTGCCGCACATGAAGGGAACGCGCGTTGGATCTGGACTGCGACGAGCCCGACGCGCCCGAACGAAGAGAGTATGACTGGCCCGGATGTTCCGGTTCGCGCCACTGCGTCTATCGGAGGCAATTCCCGCGGAGGAGCGTGCCGGATTTCTGAGGTGGGCCGTGAGGTCTCTCCGTAAGCGGCGTTGGTGGGTCATCCCCGCGGTGTGTGCGTCGGCGATTCTCACGGCGCTGTTCGCTCCGACGTTGGGTTCCGGTTGGGCTCCCGTGTTGCATGTCGAGTGCGCGCAGGGAAGCGAGGTGGTACAGACGCCGATCTGGACGCCGGCGGTCGTGGCGAACTCGCCCTTCGGAGGCAAGGTGTACGACAACGGCACGATCCCGCCGTACATTCCGGGCTCCCCGGGCTATCCGAATGACTGGAGCGCCCTGGGGGCTCCGGCCTGGAACGGCACGGCGGCTGGCGCGTTCTTTGCGGCGAACGTCTCGATAGTCCACTCCCGGAGCGTCACGACCTGGGGCCCCGGCGCGAATGTCCGTTGCGAGGTCCCCTACCTCGCACAGTTCCTACCGCCGTCGCCCGGGGGACCGGTGCCATGTTGCGGCGACCTTTTTGGGCCCATCAGCACCCCCAATGCCACTTCCGATCGTGGAGAGGCTTCTACCGCTGGATTTTCTGGGCCAGACTTTTACTTCAATAACTCCTTCACGGTCCCAAACCGTCCGAGTCTTTCGACCTGCGGTCTTCCGGGTCGGTGGGCGTACGCCGCCGACAGTCACTTCACCGTGTGGGCGTCGGCCGTCGTAGGCGGCCACAGCTCGTTCGTGCCGGTCGTGCTCCCCTTTGCCGTGTCGTTCCAGTACTGGTTCCCTCCCAACTTCGGCACCTGGCAGATCGACAACCTCTCCGCGCCCGGTGGTCCCGGCGGCGGCTGGGCGTTTTCGTACTCACCGTGCCCCTAGCCCCGTCGATTTCGGCCGCCGGTCCTGCGGAGTCCCACTGCGCGCAACAGACCCCCGTCGAGACCCGCCCGCGAGAGCGGGCGGTCCTCCCGGACCCGGGTCCTCCTCCGCGCCGGCGGGCCGAGGGTTGAGGACGGCTCGACTGGCGAGTCTCTCCCCTCACCCCAATCCGGTCGCGGCGGCCACGGGGGCGACAGGCTTTCGTACTGTCCCCCCGTTCCGGGCACGATGGCCGTCACGGTGGCGACGGGCCGCGTCGTGCGTGCGCCGCGAGGACCCGAGCTGTCCTGCCGCGGCTGGCCGCAGGAGGCCGCGCTGCGCCTGCTCATGAACAACCTCGACCCGGAGGTCGCCGCCGACCCGGCGCATCTCATCGTCTACGGCGGTCGGGGAAAGGCCGCCCGGAGCTGGGAGGCGTTCGACCGGATCGTCGCCGCCCTCAAGACCCTCGGGAACGACGAGACGCTCCTCATCCAGTCGGGGAAGCCCGTCGGGGTCTTCCCGACGCACCCGGGGGCCCCCCGGGTGCTGATCGCGAACGCCCTCCTGGTCCCCCGGTGGGCGACCGACGAGATCTTCTGGGACCTCGAGGCCCGCGGCCTCACGATGTACGGCCAGATGACGGCCGGGAGCTGGGTCTACATCGGCACGCAGGGGGTCCTTCAAGGGACGTACGAGACGCTCGCGTCGTTGGCCCGGATCGAGTTCCAGTCCGACTCCCTCGCCGGGCGGTGGATGCTGTCGTCGGGCCTCGGCGAGATGGGCGGCGCCCAGCCGCTCGCGATGACCCTCCTCGGCGGAGTGGCGCTCCTCGTCGACGTCGACCCCGAGAAGATCGCCCGGCGGCTCCGGCTGCAGTACCTCGACGGGTCGGCCCGGACGCTCGACGAGGCGCTCGGGAAGGTCCGGGAGGCCGTCGCCGCCCGTCGCCCGCTCTCCGTCGGGCTGGAGGCGAACGCGGCGGACGTGTATCCCGAGCTGGTGCGGCGGTCCGTGACCCCGGACATCGTCTCCGACCAGACCGCCGCCCACGACCCGATGGTCGGATACATCCCGCGAGGATTCTCCCTCGTCGCCGCCGCGGACCTCCGGAAGCGGGACCCTACGCGGTACCTGGCCGAGGTCCGCCGCTCGATCGCGGCCGAGGCCGAGGCGATCCTCGCCCTGCGCGACCGCGGCGCGCGGCCGTTCGAGTACGGGAACGCGTTCCGGCTCCGCGCCCAGGAAGGGGGCTTCGCCCGCGCCTTCGAGATCCCCGGCTACGTTCCGCAGTACATCCGTCCGCTGTTCGCCGTCGGGAGCGGGCCGTTCCGATGGCTCGCCCTCAGCGGCGCCCCGGACGACATCCGCGCGATCGACGCCATGATCCTCCGGGAATTCCATTCCAACGCCCACCTGTGCCGCTGGATCCGGCTCGCCGGCGAGAAGGTCCGGTTCCAGGGCCTCCCGGCGCGGATCTGCTACATGGGGTACGGAGAGCGCGAGCGGTTCGGCCACCTAGTGAACGAGCTCGTCCGGTCGGGAACCGTGTCGGCGCCCGTGGCGATCGGCCGGGACCACCACGACACGGGCAGCGTCGCGAGCCCGTACCGGGAGACCGAGCGCATGCGCGACGGCTCGGACGCGATCGCCGACTGGCCGATCCTGAACGCGCTCCTGAACGTCGCGAGCGGCGCGTCGTGGGTGTCGGTCCATCACGGCGGCGGCGTCGGGATCGGCAATTCGATCCACGCGGGCCTCGTGCTCGTCGCGGACGGCTCCGCCGACGCGGACGAGCGCATCTCGCGCGTCCTCCACAACGACCCCGGGATCGGGGTCGCCCGGCACGCCGACGCGGGCTACCCCGAGTCCCGCGCCCTGCTCCCGTCGGCGCGGTTCCGGATCCCCTAACGCTGGACCCGCGCGGCGGACCGGGCGGCCCCGACGACCGTGCGGTCGGTCGGCCGCTGCACGAGGGCGGCGGCCTCGTCGAGCGTCACCCAGCGCCCGTCGTCGAAGAACGGCTCGAGCGTCAGCGTCTCCTGGCCCGTGTCGGCGAGGAAGAAGACGTTCGTCTTGAACACATTCCGATCATGGTCGGGCTGGAAGAAGCGGTACGCCACCTCCGCCACCTCGGGACCGAACGCGAGGTCGGTGAGGCCCGCCTCCTCGGCGATCTCCCGGCGCGCGGCCTCGACCAGCGTCTCGCCCGCGTCCACGTGGCCCTTCGGGAAGCACCACCGGGCCTCGGTCCGCTCGTGGAGCAGGAGGACGCGCCCGTCGGAGCGGCGTCGGACGACCGCCCCCGCGGCGAGCTCCGCGACCGACGGGCGGTCCGCGCGGAACGGGGCCGAGCGGCTTCCGGGCACGGTCCCCTCAGGCGAACCCGCTCGTAAGACGTTGCCGGGGAGGGATTTATGGCCCGGAGCCGGCTCGTCACTCCGCCGATGCTCGAGGCGAACGAGGAGCTGCACGACCTCGCGACGCTCGTCCGGGCCAAGGCCCGGAAGAACGGGGACCGCCCGGCCTTCCGGTTCGGGGAGACCCGGCTCTCCTACGAATCCCTCGACCGCGAGACCGACCGATACGCCGCGGGGCTCCGGGAGGCGGGCGTGGCCCGGGGCGACCGGGTCGCGGCGCTCCTGTTCAACCGGCCCGAGTTCGCGCTCCTCTGGTTCGCGCTCGCGAAGCTGGGCGCGGTGCTCGTCCCGCTGAACACGGCCCTCAAAGGCGACCTTCTCCGGTACGAGATCGACGACTGCCGGGCGCGGCACCTCGTGATCGACCCGTCGCTCGCGGAGGCGTACGAGCCCGTCCGCGGCGCCCTCCACATGGAGCGGGAGTGGGCGACGCCGAGGGAGGGCCGCGACGACCTCCCGCGGGGCATGCGGCCGTGGAGCGAGCTCCGGTCGGCGTCCGCGGCCCCGGCGGACCCCGCCCCGCTCCCGTCCGACCCGGCGGCGGTGCTGTACACGAGCGGGACGACGGGGCCGCCCAAGGGCGCGGTGATCCCGCACGAGAAGTACCTCACGACGCCCCGCGAGATCGGCCGGCGGAGCCGGCTCCACGACGGGGCGGTGCTGTTCACCGCGCTCCCGCTGTTCCACTGCAACGCGCAGGAGATGACGGCGCTCGCGGCGCTCGAGAACGACCTGACCGCGGCCTTCGACGAGCGGTTCCACGCGACGACGTACTGGGAGACCGCGGCCGCCGCGGGCGCGACGCACGTCTCCCTCCTCGTCGCGATGGTGAACATCCTGTTCAAGCAGCCCGAGAAGCCGTCCGACCGGACGCACCCGGTCCGGACCGCGCTCACCGCCGGAGCGACGCGCGAGGTCTGGCCGAAGTTCGAGGCGCGGTTCGGCGTGACGATCGTCGAGCTGTACGGGATGACGGAGTGCGGGTGCACGACGCTCATGAACCCGCCCGGCGCGATCCGGCTCGGGTCGGTGGGGACGCCGCTCGGCTTCGTCGAGGCGCGGCTCGTCGACGACGGGGACCGACCCGTTCCCGACGGGACCCCGGGGGAGCTCGTCGTGCGGCCCCGCGCGCCGTATACGATGTTCCTCGAGTACCTGGGAAAGCCGGAGAAGACCGTGGAGGCGTGGCGGAACCTGTGGTTCCACACCGGCGACCTCATGACGCGCGACCCGGACGGATACTACTACTTCATGGACCGGAAGAAGGACGTCATCCGACGGCGCGGAGAGAACCTCGCGCCGTACGACGTCGAGCGCGTGCTGAACGACCATCCCGGGGTGTTCGAGTCCGTCGTCGTCGGCGTCCCGGCGGAGGTCGGAGAGGAGGACGTGAAGGCGTTCGTCGTCCGGAAGCCCGGCCCCCCGGTCGGCGCCGAGGAGCTGTTCCGGTTCGCGGCCGACCGCCTCCCGTTCTTCATGGTGCCGCGGTACCTCGAGTTCGTCGACGAGCTCCCGAAGACGGCGAGCCTCAAGGTACAGCGGTACCTCCTCAAGGGCAAGCGGACGGGGCGGGAGGTCGACCGCGAGTCGCTCGGCCTCGTCCTGCGCCCGCCCCGGTGACCGGATGCCCCGGAACGTCCGCCCGGTGGTGCTCCTCGACGCGAACGCGCTCCTGCTGCCGTTCACCGCCCACTTCCGGCTCGAGGAGGAGGTGTACCACCAGGTCGACGGGGCGGAGATCTGCGTCCCGTCGTCCGTGCTGGGCGAGCTCGAGCGCGTGGGCGCCCGCGGGACGGCGCGGGCGCGCGCCGCGCGCGAGTACGCCCGTCGGTTCCGCGAGGTTCCGACGGACCGGTCGGGGGACGACGCGCTCGTGGCGCTCGGACGCGAGCTGTCGGCGTGGGTCGTCACGGGGGACCGGGAGCTCCGCCGGCGGCTCCTCCGCGCCGGCGTGCCCGTCCTGTATCCCCGGGGCCGGTCCCACCTCGACCGGGCAAGCGTTAAGTCGCGCGGCCCGCTCGATCGCTGACCGACGGACCGCGCGATGAGCGACGACCAGGACCTCCTCCTGCCGGGCTATCCGGAGGAGTTCGGCAGCGGCGTCGTCGGCGTCTGCGACCTCTGCGGGAAGCGGCAGGCGGTGATCATCCTCCAGAAGGAGCGGTTCAAGCTCTGCGTCCTCGACTTCCTCAACAAGACGTGGGAGAAGCCCGGCGGCGCGAAGCCGGGCGCTCCGCTCCCGCCGTACCGCAGCGACCGCATCTGGTTCGACACCGGGACGTCGTCGACCGGCCAGTCGACGGCGATCCTGCTGACGCCCACCAAGGTGATGCGGCATCCGACCGTCCTCATCACGCCCGACCTGTACGGGATCACGACGACGCTGCTGGACGCCGGGATCCGATTCGCCCGGGAGGGCTTCGAGGTGCTGATCCCGGACCTCGGGAAGGCGGCCGGGTTCGGCTTCCCCGACCACGTGGTCACCCGCGCCGGTGCCTACGTCGGCGGCGGGGTCCCGCTCAACTCCACCCGGGTGCGCCGGCTCGTCCGGTACTTCCTCGACGCCCAGCAGTTCCTCTCGGCCCGGCCGATGGCGGACGCCGAGCACACCGCCGTCTTCGGCGCCGGCTTCGGCGGGTCGCTCGCGGTCGCCCTCGCCGGGGAGGAGCAGCGCGTCACGGCGCTCGCGCTCGCCTATCCCCGGCCGGTCCTGCCGCGCGAGTTCCCCCGGCTCGTCACGGCTCCGGTGCTGTTCGTCGACGCCGGCCGGGACCCGGCCTCGCGCCGGGCCCGGGCCCAGTTCGTCGCGGGCGCGGACGGCGGACCGGTCCTCGAGGTGGCGGACTTCCCGGCCGCGCGCCGCAACTTCCTGGCCCGCGACCTGGGGAGCTACGACCTCCGTCGGGCGGAGGCGGCCTGGCAGCGGATCCTCGCGTTCTTCCGGGGTCGCCTCATCCCGACGGTCCCGCGACCGCCGATGCTGCCGGCAAAGCCCGGGTCGACCCCGGTGCCGGTCTCGGCCATGTCGGGCGCGCCCGCGCCCGCCCCGACACCTCCACCGGCGCCGGGCTGACGGTCCCGTTCGGCCCGCTACCGGGACCGAAGGGCCGGCCCCGGGCGCGGCTCGCATCGGGTCCGGGGGGCCGATCCGGTCCGGACCGCGCTCGGCCTAGGCCGTTCCGTCGACCCGGGCCAGCACGCGGAGGGCGGTCAGCGTGATCATCTTGCTCGGGCGCCCCACCGCCTCGAGGGAGAACGGGGTCGGCCGCTGGTTCGGATGCGCGGCGAGCCAGTCGGCGATCGGGCCGACGACGTCGGGATGGATGGCGTCGAGGTTCCACCGCCCGTCCGCGCGCCGCCGTTTCCTCAGCCAGGCGAGCGCGGTGCGCAGGCGGCGGTCCCGCGGGTCGCCGAGCGCCGTGACGAGGTCGAGGCCGACCAGGAGGTCGTAGTAGTAGTGGCGAGGGTAATGCGTCCGGTACCAGGGCGCGTACCGGTCGCCCTGCCGGTGCAGCTCCCGCTCGAGGTAGAACTCGACGCCGGCGTCGACGACCCGCTGCATCGGCGCGGTCCACCGGTCCCGGGGGTAGGCCGCGAACGCGCTCAGCCCCTCCCAGGAGTCGAGGTTCCGGCCGGAACCGAAGCACGACCACCCGCCGAGCGGGCTCGCGTTCCGCACGAGCCAGTCGAGCGCGGACCGGACCCGGGGGTGGTCGGCGTACCCGAACTGGATGAGCGCGCGGGCCGTGTTGCCGACCACGCACAGGTGGCCGTGGCGGCCCCCGTTGGTCCCGAACCCCCCGTCCGCGGAGGCGAACCGGTCGATCCAGAGCTCCGCGGACCGCTCGACGGCCGGCAGCTCCCGGCGGAGGCCGAGGTCCGCGAGCACGAGCAGCATCCAGTTCGACGAGACGTACTTCGGCCGGTAGAGCCGCTCCGGGCTCACCCACCACCCGCCGCGCCGCCGCTGGGCGAGGATCTCCGCCGCCCAGCCGGTCCGCGGGAGGTCGCGACGGGCGGCGCGGACCTCCCCGTCCGTCTCGGGGCGTCGCAGCACGTCCCGGAGCGTGAGGTATCGCGCGGATGGCTGGGCCGGGTCGAGGAGCCAGTCGAACAGCGCGCGGTCGCTCACCGGCGGGATCACGTGCGCCCGGTATTTGAGGCACGCTCGGTAAGTAGCCGGGCCGCCTGCCCGGCGCGTGGCGTCCTCCGCTCCCGCCGGCTGGCGCAAGCTCACCCCGGCCGAAGAACGCGTGATCGTCCGGAAGGGCACCGAGATGCCGTTCTCCGGCGAGTACGAGCGGACCACGGCGGCGGGGGTGTACACGTGCCGGCGATGCGGCGCGTCGCTCTATCGCTCCGAGGACAAGTTCGACGCCCGCTGCGGCTGGCCGAGCTTCGACCAGGAGATCGCGGGGGCGGTGAAGCGGCTCCCCGACCCGGACGGGGAGCGCGTGGAGATCGAGTGCGCCCGGTGCGGCGCCCACCTGGGGCACGTCTTCGAGGGGGAAGGGTTCACCCCGCGGAACACCCGCCACTGCGTGAACTCGATCTCGATGATGTTCGTGCCCCGGGCCGCGCCGGGCGCCGGTTCCCCGGAGTCCGGGCCCCAGCACCGGTGAGCCGTCCGTCCCGGACCGGGTCCCGGCCCTCGCGCGGCGTCCGACCCCGCGGGTCTCGACGGCGTTTCACCACCCCTCGGGCCGGTTTATCGGCGCCCCCCCCGGTCTTCCGGTCCGAGGTTCCAATGCCGGCGAAGGCGAAGGGCGCGGGAGCACCGTGGGTGACGAGCGTGGCGGTGGTCGTGACGGACCGGGCGGCGGCGAAGGAGTGGTACCGCCGACGACTCGGCCTCGACCTCCTCGCGGACGACGGCCATTGGGTTCTCGTGGGCCGGAAAGGGAAGGGCGGCGGCCTCCACCTGTGCCAGGTGTCCGAAGCCGGGGAGGGCGTCGCCCTGGAACCCGGTAACTCGGGCGTCCTCCTCCAGGTCCCCGGGGAGTTTGCCGCCGAGTGCGCGCGGCTGAAGGCGAACGGCGTCGCGTTCGCCCACGACCCCGAGAAAACGGACTGGGGATGGTACGCGACGATCCGGGACCCGGACGGGAACGAGCACACGCTCATGCCCGAGGGATGAGCGGGAGGGCCTGGAGCGCTCCGGGCCCATCCTCTTTAAGGCCGGACTCCCGTCGGCGTCGACGGGGCGTACCGGGAGCGCATGGAGGCGGGCACGGAGCGTCGCGGTCCGCTCGTCCGTCCCGGGGTCCACCTGGGGGCGGTCCTGCTGATCGTGGGCGCGGTGCAGTTCGTGGTCGGTATGGCGGTGACCCAGCTCGGCTGGACGACGCCGTACAGCCTCCTCCACAACTACATCAGCGACCTGGGCGCGGTCCACTGCTACTACTACACCGGCGCCGAGCCGCGGTACATCTGCTCCCCGTGGCACGACGTGTTCAACACGTCGATCGTGCTCCTGGGCCTCATCCTGATCGCCGGGCTGTACTTCATCCGCTCGGCGTTCCCGCCGCGGCGGACGCGGCTCGTCGGGCTGGGCCTCCTCGTGCTCGCCGGCGTCGGCGCGATCGGGGTCGGCCTCTCCCCCGAGGACGTCAACCTCACGGTCCACACCGCCTCGGCGCTCGTCGCCTTCCTCCTCGGCAATCTGGGCCTCATCGTCGTCGCGCTCGCGATGCTCCGGGACACGCGGTGGGACGGGTTCCGGCTGTTCAGCGTCCTGTCGGGCGCGGTGGGGCTCGGCGCGCTGGTCCTGTTCGTCGCGCAGTTCTGGGGCCCGGTCGGCGCGGGGGGAATGGAGCGGCTGATCGTCGCCCCGATCCTCCTCTGGGCGGTCGTCGTCGGAGTCCATCTCCTCCGGATCGCCACGCTGCGCCCGGAACCGGTCGGCGCTCCGGCCACCGGTTAGCCGGCCGCGGACGCGTCGGACGCGGCCGCGGCCACCCCCGTCAGAGCGAGACCGGTTCTCCGGGCACCCGGCGGAACGGCTGGACGTCGCCGACGTGGGGGGCCCGGGAGAGGAACCGGACGAGCCGCTCCACCCCGAGGCCGGCCCCCGCCGACGGCACGAGCGACTCCACGTGCTCGAGGTACGCCCGGAACGGCTCGGGCGCGATCCCGTCCCGGGCGATCCGTGCGCGGATCCGGTCCGGCCGCCACTCCCGCTCCGCTCCGGAAAGCGCCTCGCCGAACCCTTCGGGGTAGACCAGGTCGTAGTTGAGGAAATGGCCGGGGGCCTCCGGGTCCTCCCGGTCGTAGAACTCGCGCCGGTGGCAGAGGGCCCAGAACGGCTGGTCGTGGGCCCGCGACGCCGGCGGTTCCCAGTCCGCGCCGTACCGGGATTCGAGCTCGTGCGTGCTGTACGTCGCCCACGGCGGGCGGAACCGCGGGACCGGCGCCCCGAGCGTCGCGAACGCGGGGTGGTCGCGGAGCGCGTCGCCGAGGCGAGCGAAGTACCGCTCGACGAGCCCGCGCACCTCCGCGCCCGTCGCCCGCGCGACCTCGAAGTCGACCTGCGTGAACTCGAACAGGTGCCGGCCGGTGGCCGCGCGCTCGGGCCGCTCCAGCCGGACGTTCGGCGACAGGATCCAGAGCCGGTCGAGCGAGCGGACCGCGAGCTGCTTGTGGAGGATCATGGAGTTCATGAGGTAGAGGCGCTGGCCGAGGTAGTCCACCTCCGTCGTGCGCAGGATCGACGACCCGGGGTCGGGTCCGAGCGGGTCCGTGCTCGCCCCGAGGAGCACGGGGAGCAGCTGGACGAATCCCTCGTCGTGGAAGAACCGGCCGGTCTCGTGCAGCACGTCGCTCAGCAGCCGCAGCCGCGCCGTCCAGCGCTCCGCGTCGTCCGCCCCGGTCCCGCGCGCCTCCGCTCCGCTCATGCTCCGCTCCTACCGAGGGCCGCTCCCGCCCGACGCGTTCCCGCGCCGGGCGCCGGCGTCGACCCTCTACGCCGGATGATTCCGTCCCGTCCCCCGGGGGGACGGGAGGGAACGGCACCGGGCGAGCGCCCCGTCCGCGGAGCCCGCGCGGGACGGGACCGTTCCCCCGCGCGGCTCGCGGCCGAAGACCGACGGCATGACTGAGGCGACGAGCGGACCGCTCGGCATAAACCTCTCGGGACCGCGCCGCGGACCCGCGCGGCGGACGGACGGCTCCAGGGTCATCCGATCCAGTTCCAGAAGTCGTCGTGCCAGTAGTCCACCGTCTCGTGGACCGTCCTGAGCCGCACGAGCTGGAGGCCGGCGGCCCGGGCGCGGTCGAGCTCGAGGTGCAGCTTCGCCGGGGTGAACCGGGCGAGCCGGGAGAGCGTCGTCCGGAGCGCGCGTCCGAGCCCCACGTCGAGGAGATGGTCCGGGTGCCGGACGATGAGCCGGTAATGGTGGCCCCCCGCCCCGGTCACGCGGAGCACCTGCCACTGGAGCCGCTCCCCCCGCGCCCGGCCGAGCTCGTCGGCCGCGAGGTTCCCGAGCGCCTCGGCCACGAATCCCTCGTCGTGGAGTCCGGGGACCAGATGGATGTCCACCTCCAGTCCCCGGGCCATCGCGTCCCTCCGACCCCGCGCGTGGCCCCCGGGTCCCCGTCCGACGTGCCGCCCCCGGTCGTCCCGCTCCCGCGCTTCGCTCACCAGATCGAGACGAGCCGGTCGTCGGGCCGTCGCATCGGGGCGCCCTTCTCGACGTGGAACGCCTCCCAGAACGGCGGGAAGTTCAGGAGCGGCCCCACGGCCCGGTACCGCCCGGGGGAGTGGGAGTCGACGGTCAGCAGCCGCCGAAGCTCCGGCTCGCGGCACGTCTCGCGCCAGATCTGGGCGTACGACAGGAAGAACCGCTGCTCGGGGGAGAAGCCGTCCACCGGGCGCCGCTGCGCCGGGTCCTTCGCGAGGCGCCGCTGGAGCGCCTCGTAGGCGATGCTGACCCCGCCGAAGTCGGCGATGTTCTCCCCGAGCGTGAGCGCGCCGTTCACATGGACCCCGGGGAGCGGCTCGAACCCGTTGTACTCCTCGACGACCCGTTCCGCGCGCTGCGTGAACTCCGTCGCGTCCCGCTCCGTCCACCAGTCCTTGAGGTTCCCGTCGGCGTCGTACCGGCGGCCCCGGTCGTCGTAGCCATGCGTGATCTCGTGCCCGATCACGACGCCGATCCCCCCGTAGTTCACCGCGTCGTCCATCGTCACGTCGAAGAACGGCGGCTGGAGGATCCCCGCCGGGAAGACGATCTCGTTGGTGGAGGAGTCGAAGTAGGCGTTCACCGTCGGCGGAGTCATCCGCCACTCCGTCCGGTCGACGGGCCGGCCGATCCGGTCGACCTTCCGCCGCGCCTCGAAGCGGCCCGCGCGCTGGACGTTGCCGGCGTAGTCGTCGGGGGCCACCCGGACGCTCGAGTAGTCCCGGAACCGCTCCGGGTGCCCGATCTTCGCGGTGAACCGGTCGAACTTCGCCACCGCCCGCTCCCGGGTCTCGGCGCTCATCCAGTCGAGCGCCTGGAGCCGGTCCCGGAACACCTCGCGCAGGTCGGCGACGAGCCGGTCCATGCGCGCCTTCGCCTCCGGCGGGAAACAACGCTCGACGTACAGCTGGCCCAGGGCCTCGCCGACCTGCGCGTCGATGACGCGCGCCGCCCGCTTCCAGCGGGGCTCCGGCCGCTGCTGGCCCAGGAGCCGCCGGTGGAAGAACGCGAAGTCCTCGCGCTCCACGGCGTCGTGGAGGAACGGCGCGGCCGCGTGGAGGAGCTGCCAGGTGAGGTACGTCTTCCACTCGTCCAGGGGGCGGTGGGCGACCAGCTCGTCCACCCGGGCGAGGAACTCCGGCTGACCGACGATCGCGTAGTCGACGGCCGGAACCCTCCGCGCGCGGAGGTACCGGGCCCAGCCGAGCTCGGGATACTGCCCGTCGAGCGCCGACCGCGCGACGCGATTGTAGTTCTTGTAATCGTCCCGGAGGTCGGTGCGCGACCGGCTCGCCTCGGCGAGCGAGGTCTCGAACTCGAGCACCGTCTTCGCGGCGCGCTCCGCCGCGCGGGGCGTCCGCCCGAGCTGCCGGAACATGCGGACCAGGTGGCCCCGGTAGGCCCGGCGTTGCGGGGCGAAGGCCGGCGCGAGGTAGTACTCGCGGTCGGGCAGCGCCAGGCCGCCCTGGAGGAGGTAGAGCGCGTAGACCGAGCTGTCCTTCTTATCCGGATTGCCCGTCGCGACGAACAGCGCCCCGACGCCCTCGTCGTGGAGGTGGGCGAGGACCCGGACGAGGTCCGCCCGGGTCCGGATCCGCCGGATCGCGTCGAGTCCCTCGCGGATCGGGGCGAACCGTCGCCGCTCGATCTCCTTCGTGTCCATGGCCGAGGCGTAGAACGCCCCGACGAGCCGACGGACCGGGGAGGACCGGTCGCGCGCGCGGGCGCCCGCCTCGTCCAGGATCTCGTGGAGGGTCCCCAGGTTCATCTCGAGGAGCTCGCCGAACCCGCCCCACCGGGACTTGTCGGCCGGGACCGGATGCCGCTCGATCCAGCCGCCGTTCGCGAATCGGTTGAAGTCCCGGGTCGGGTCCGCGGCCCGGTCGAGGTGGTCGACCGAAAAGCGCGGCACCGACGGCGGTGCGGGGGGCGACGTTCGCGACGACGGGGCGGGGGCGCGCGACGGACGGCTTGGAGCGGACACGTTCCATCCCTCGATGCGCCCGCGGGAGTGCGGAGGCCGCTATCACGTTTCGGAGCGCCGGAGGCGGGGCGCCCGATGGCCGGAGGGCCCCGACCGTCCGCGTCGCAGCTCCCCGCGGAGCAGTCCGTACATCCATTCGTCCGCCCATCCCCGGCCGAGACGCGCGGAGCGGCGGAGGAGCCCCTCGCGGTGGAACCCCACCCGCTCGAGCGCTCCGGCGGAACGGAGGTTTCCGGCCACGACGCGGGCCTCGACCCGGTTCAGCGACATCGTCGCGAAGCCATACCGGCAGGCCAGCCGGACCGCCTCCGTCCCGTAGCCCCGGCCCCAATCCTTCCGCCGCAGCCAGTACCCGAGCTCGGCGTGCCGTTCCCCTCGGTCCCATGCGAACAGACGGACCTGGCCGATCGGGGTCGGGGCGCCGCGCGGGCGGATCGCGAACGCGCGCCCGCGGCCCTCGCGGTGGGCGTCGAGGGCCCGTCGGACGAAGTCGACGCCGGTCTCCCGCCGGACCCGGGGCGGGAGCATTCGGGTCACCCGGCCGTCGCGCAGTACGGCGCCGAGGGCTCCGGCGTCCTCGAGCCGAAGGGGCCGAAGCGACACGAGTTCGCCCTCCATCGAGACCGTCCGCATCGGGCCCAGGATCTCCCACGAGGCGATACGGCTTCCGGCACCGCATTCCCCACGCCGCCGGCGCCGGGCGGGCGGCCTACTCCCGGTTCGGTCGTGCGCCGTCGAGATCGGGGGCGCGGATCCCCCGGCGGGTGACGACTCCCGCGACCCGGACGGGCGGGTCGACCGACATCACCGCGGCCATGTGCGTCCCGTGCTCCTCCATCCGCCGCAGCGCCTCGGCCGCGGACAGGTCGCCGGAGAGGACGAGCTCGACCGGGCGGACCACGTCCGCGACCGGCGTCGTGGCGCGCCGTTCCGTCGGCACCTCGAGGAGGTCCGCGAGCCGCACGGCGCCGAACCACGAGCCGTCCTGCTCCACCGACAGGACCGCCCGGCCGTGCGTCACGGCGAGGTCGATCGCGGCCGCCACCGAGGTCGACGGGAGGACCGGCTCCGACTGCTGGCGGGCGATCTCCCCCACCGGAATCTCCGAGAGGAAGTAGTTCCGGTACTCTTCGAGATGCGCCGGGCTCTCGATGCGGCTCGGGAGCTGCTCCTCGTAGATGTGCGACCGGCCGGTCACGACGTACGCCACGAAGATCGACAACATCGCCGCCGGGAGGACGGCGTAGCTGCCCGCCATCTCGGTGACCATGATGAGCACGCCGAGGGGCGCCTTGGAGATCCCGCCGAAGAACGACATCATGCCGACGATCGAGAACACCGCCACCGTCGACAGCGGCACGAGCCCCGGCAGCAGCGTGTGGAAGATCCCCCCGATCGCCGTGCCGAGGAAGGCGCCCACGACGACCGAGGTGCCGAACAGACCGGCGCTGCCGCCGCTGCCGACGACGAACGAGGTCATCGCCATCCGGATGAACACCGCGCTCAGCAGCACGGCGAGCACCGTCACGGTGAAGGTGCCGTTGGACAGGTTGCCGAGCATCGCCGCCTGGACGAACCCGTAGCCGATGGCGAGGGAGGAGAGCGAGGCGAAATGCCCCTGCTCCGGCAGGAGGAAGTACGCGCCGAGGAAGATGGCGCCCGCGAGCCCCGCCCCCACCGCGGGCCGGACGAGCGGGGGCCACGCGCGGGCCCGGAACCAGCCCTCGGACCACCGGTAGAGCGCGATGAACAGCAACCCCACGGCCCCGCAGACGACGCCCAGGAGCGCGAACAGCGGGAGCCGTCCCGGGTCGAAGCTGTAGTTGACGAGCGACGCCGGCGTCGCGAAGAGGGTGTGGAAGCCGAGGATCGACGAGTAGACCGAGTAGGCGACCACCGACGCGATGATCGCGGGCACGAACACCTCGGGCTCGAAGTCCGCGGTGTACAGGATCTCGGCCGAGTAGACCGCGCCGCCCAGCGGCGCCCGGAAGATCGCGCCGATCCCGGCGCCGATGCCGGTCGCGAGCGCGATGCGCCGGTCCCGGTCGCCGAGGCCGACCAGGTCCGACCACATCGACCCGAATCCGCCCCCGATCTGCGACACCGGCCCCTCGCGGCCTCCGCTGCCTCCGGTCCCGAGCGTGACCGCGCTCGCGAGCGTCTTCAGCACCGGTACCCGGAGCCGGACCTTGCCCGCCTGCCGGTGGAACGCCCGGATGCTCGCGTCGGTCCCGTGGCCCGCGATCTCGGGCGCGAGGCCGGAGGCGATCGCGCCAACGACGAATCCCCCGAACACCAGCACGGCCGGGACGACGAGGATCCGGGGAAACGAGCTCGACCAGACCAGGCGCGACGCGACGGTCGTCCCCTCGACGGGGAGCGTGACGCCCGCGAGGTCCGTCAGGAAGACGTGCGTGGCGACCGTGATGAGGTAGTAGAACGCCGCCGAGCCGAGCCCCGCGACGATCCCGATCGGGACGGCGATCACGGCCCATCGCGCGAGGTCGCGGTAGACGCTCGTCCACGCGACCGGGCGCCGCCCGCGCAGCACATCGCCCCATCGCTGCCAGACCGTCGGCGGCGAAGCCGACCGGGCCACCGAAGGCGGTTGTACCGGAGTCGACGACCCGGCGGGGCCCGGCGTTCCGCGGGATGCACTGGACGCCATCGGCCCTCCCTCGAACCCCCCGGCTCGAAGGAACCTATGCCGCGGAGGGCACTTCAGTCCCGCGTTCGGACGGCGTCTTGCGGTCGCGAGGCCGACGCCGCGCGGGACCGCTCGCGGCCCGGCCGTATCCTCCTCCCCCCGGCGTCTCGATCCGTACCGTGGCGCCGGCCGGGAGGCGATAGGTCGCACGGGCGGGGCTCGGCCGCGACCGTTCGCCGATGCGGAGCGTCACGCGCGCCGGGCGGCCCGGACCGCCGCCGGCCAGTCCCCACGGCCGGGTCCGGAACCGCTCGGCGAGGATCGACACGGTCGTCGGCCGGGTCGTCCGGAAGGCCCGCACGATCCCGTCCCCGCCCCGATACCGACCCGACCCCCCGCTGCGTCGTCGGAGCTCGTAGGCGAGGAACTCGAGCGGGAACTCGCGCTCGGCCACCTCGACGGGGGTGTTGAGGGTGTTCGTCATGTTGGCGTGGACCCCCGACACCCCGTCGCCGCCCGGGCGGGCACCGGACCCTCCGCCGATCGTCTCGTAGTACGCCCAGCGAGCGCCGCTCGCCCGGGTCCCGCCCATCATGAGGTTCATCATCGTCCCGGAGGAGGCCGCCGGGATCCGGTCCGGTACGATGCTCGCGAGCGCGCGCAGGACCACGTCCGCGACGCGCTGCGCCGTCTCGACGTTGCCTCCCCCGACCGCAGCCGGGGAGCGCGGGTTCAGGATCGAGCCCGGGGGCGCCGAGGCTACGAGGGAGCTGTAGAATCCCTCGTTCGTCGGCACCGACGCGGGGAGCAGGCACCGCGCGGCGAACGCCGTCGCGGAGTAGGTGACGCCGTACACCGCGTTCAGCGGCGACTCCACCTGGGCGTGGGAGCCCGTGAAGTCGGCCGCGAACCGGGTTCCGGAGATCGTCACCCGGACGCGCAGCGGGAGCGGGCCCGCGTCGCCTTCGAGGCGGTCCTCGGCCGAGGCAGAGGCGCGGGGCAACCGCGACAGGGACGCTCGCGTGAGCGCCTGACCGTGGGCGACCGTCTCGGCCCACGACTCCCGGAGCCGTTCGGTGCCGAAGCGGTCGACGAGCGTGCGGACGCCGGCGATCCCGCGCCGGTTGGCTGCCATCTGCGCCTCCAAGTCCCCGCGCGCGGTGACGGGGTCGCGAAACCGCCTCCGAATCTGGCGCAGCACCCCCCGGTCCACCCGCCCTCGGCTCACGAGCCGGGTCGGCGGGATGACCTGTCCCTCCTCCTCAAGCGTCCGGGCGACCGGGTTGAGGCTCCCCGGCACCGGCCCGCCCACGTCGACGTAGTGCGCCTTGGTGATCGACCAGCCCACCCGTCGGTTCCCCACGTCGATCGGGGCCAGGACGGTGACGTCGTTGAGGTGGGTCCCCGTGAGGTACGGGTCGTTCGACACGAGCATCTCGCCGGGAGCGAGGGTCGGGCCCTGCCGCTCGACCCGATCGAGCAGGTTCCGGGCGGCGACCCGGAAGGAACCCAGATGGACCGGGATGTGCTCGGCTTGCGCGACGATCCGCCCGCTCGGGTCGAGCACGGCGCAGCTGTGGTCCATCCGCTCCCGGATGTTGGGGGACAGCGCCGAGCGCTGGAGGGCGACGCCCATCTCCTCCGCGACGAACTCCGTCGCCTTCGCGGCGAGCTCCCACCGCTCGGTCACGCGCGCTCCCGGAGGAGGGTGAGCTCCCCCGTCCCGCCGACGGCGACGGTCCAGCCGACGGGCACGACCGTGGTCGAGTCGTACTCCTCCACCGCGGCCGGTCCCCGCCGCCGCGTCCCTCCCCGCAGGGCGGCCCGGGGCCAGACCTCGAGCGGAGTCGCCCGTCCGCCGAACACGGCCGGGCGGTGATGCGGGCCCTCCCGGGAGTCGCCCGGCCGGCCCGGGGGCGGTCTCGGGCGGGCCCGCGTCGCGAACGCCCGGAGGGTCACGACCTCGATCGGCCGGTCGAGGTCGAATCCGAAGGTCGACCGGTGGGCGGCCCGGAAGGCGCGCCGGAGCCGGGCGAAGTCCGGCGAGCGGAGCGGCACCGCGAGCTCGGACCCCTGGCCGGCGTACCGGCAGTCGGCCGAGAACTCCAGGCGCGCGCCCGGATGCTCCCGAAGGAGCCGACGGGATAGGCGCATCCATCCCTCCCGGAGGTCCCGCGGGAAGGCGAGCCGGCGCTCGTACCTCCAGTCGGCGCAGAGGAGGCCCGAGGCGCTGAAGAACCCGGGGCGCGGTGGGACCACGACCGACCGGATGCCCAGCTCGTCGGCGACCCGGGCCGCGTGCTGCGGGCCGGCCCCCCCGAACGCGACGAGGACGAAGCGCGTGGGGTCGAGCCCCCGCTCGACCGTGACCAGGCGGATCGCTCGCGCCATTTCGAGGTCGGCGAGCCCCAGCGCCTCCTCCGCGACCCGCACCGGATCGCCGAGCCGGCCCAGCGCCCGGGCCGCCGCCCCGCGGTCGATCGGCATCGTGCCGCCGAGCAGCGCGTCCCCGAGCCAGCCGAGCGCGACGGCCGCGTCGGTGAGCGTCGCCTCCGTCCCTCCGCGACGGTAGCAGGCCGGTCCCGGGTCCGCACCCGCGCTGAGCGGACCGACCTCGAGCGCGCCCGTCACGTCCCGGCGAACGATCGTTCCTCCGCCGGCCGATACCTCGGCGAGGTTGAGGAACGGGAACCGCACCGGGTAGCCGCTCCCCCGCGCCGTTCGCCCGTGGTGGGACTGCCCCCCGACCTCGAGCCCGCCCGTCGTCTCGACCCGTCCGTCGATCACCGTGCCGGCTTTCGCCGTCGTGCCGCCCATGTCGAAGCTGATGAGGCGGGGGAGGCCGAGCCGCCGGCCCAGCTCCGCCGCCGCGAGGACCCCCGCCGCCGGTCCGGACTCGAGGATCGCGACGGGCCTCCGAGCCGCCTCCGCCGACGAGACGAGTCCTCCCGCGCTGGACATGAGGCCGAACGACCGGATGCCGAGCGGCGGAAGCCCTCGGCTGAGCGCCTCCACGTACCGCGAGACGACCGGGAGAAGGGCGGCGTTCACGACGGTCGTCGAGGTCCGCTCGAACTCCCTCGGCTCCGGGGCGACGTCGGAGGAGAGCGAGACGGGGAGACCCCCTCGCCGCAGGCCCGCCCCGACGGCCCGCTCGTTCGCGGCGTTGAGGTACGAGTGGAGGAGGCAGACGGCCACCGCCCGCGCCGGTCCGCGAGCGAGACGCTCCCGGAGCGCCGAGAGCTCCCGCGGCTGAACAGCGCGCCGGCGACGTCCGGTCGCCCCCGTCCGTTCGTCGAGCGTGAAGCGCAGGCGGCGCGGGACGAGCGGCCGGGGCCGGTGGAAATCGAGGTCGTAGAGACCGGGGCGATTCTGCCGGCCGATCTCGATCACGTCGCGGAACCCGCGGGTCGTGACGAGCGCCACGGGGGGCACCTCGAGGTGGCGCTGCCCCAGCAGCGCGTTCGTGGCGATCGTCGTCGCGTGGACCAACTCGTGCGGGGACGCACCGCCGAGGGCCCGGAGCGCGTCGAGCACCGCCACCTCGGGCCGTCGGGGCGTGGTCGGGACCTTGCGGGCGAGGACGACCCCTTCGTCCGTCAGCCGCAGGAAGTCGCTGAACGTGCCGCCGATGTCGAGCGCGACCGTGTCGACGCGCGACGCCCGTCGCGCCTGACGCCGTACGCCGACGGTCCGCGTTCGCATCGCCTCGATGGGGTTCGGGACCGGCCGGGAGGCCCGGCGGAGAATATGAGTTCCGGCCCGACGTCCCCCGGGAGGGGCCACCCGCTCCGGCCCCGATCCGCTGGCCCCGGCTCAGGCGGATCCGTCGGCCGACCGCACCACCGCGAGAGCGAAGCCGTCGTACCCCTTGCTGCCGACCGTCTGCACGACCGAGGCCGAGACCCGGGGCTCCGCGCCGAGCCTGGCGAGGAACCGTCGGACCCCCTGGACGCGCGGGTCGTCGCTGTTCGCCGCCGCGACCCGCCCTTCCCGGACCACGTTGTCGGCCACGATCAAGGTGCCCGGATGGCTCAACCGGAGGGCTCCTTCGAGGTACTCCTCGTAGCGTTCCTTGTCGGCGTCGATGAACACGAGGTCGAAGGGAAGGTGCCGTTCGCGCGCGAGCTGGGCGAGCGAGTCGACCGCCCGACCGAGGCGCACCTCGACCCGGTCGGCGAGGCCGGCGCGGGCGAGGTTGGCCCGGGCGACCCGGGCGTGGGCCGGCTCCACCTCGAGCGTCACCATCCGGCCGCCGGGCGGCAGCGTGCGGGCGAGCCAGATCGTGCTGTACCCCCCGAGCGTGCCGACCTCGAGGATCTCGCGTGCCCGCACGGCGATGGCGAGGGTCGCGAGGAGCTGTCCCTGGAGCGGCGACACCTGAATGGAAGGAAGCCCCGCCGCCGCGCTGTCGCGCAGGGCCCCCTCGAGGGCCGCGTCGGGAGCGAGGAAGAGTTCCGCGAGGGTAACAGCTCACGTTTACGGCACGGAGAAGGCGCTGGCCGACTCGTGCCGGGTCGCGTGTTCACGGTTCGATGAGGTCGCTCGCCTCCGCTGGTAGACCCTGCGGCCTGCCCGCCGAGGTGGAGGCGACCTCTCCCCGCGCGTCACTTCCCGCGTGTTCCGCGGTAGCTCCGAAGGAGAGTCCAGGGCCAGCGCCCGGGCGAGGATATTCCTCGCCGCGTTCACGTCCCGGTCGAGACGCAGGCCGCACGGACAGTCGTACGTGCGGTCCCGGAGCGTCAGTGGAGGGTCGTGCCGTCTCCCGCACCCCGAGCAGGTCTGCGTCGTGTCCTCCGAAGGCACCTCCACATAGCGGCCGGACCGACGGAGCTCCTTGTAGGCGCACATCGGTCGCAGCATCCCCCACCCGGCGTCGTGGATCGGACGTGCCAACCGACCCGCGGCGGCGAGCCGAGGCACGTCCAGGTCCTCCAGGGCGATCCGGTCGTGCTGGACGACCCAGCCGTGGGTCAGGGTGTGCGCGAAGTGGTGTCGTTGCCGGGCGACGTGAG
This sequence comes from Thermoplasmata archaeon, assembly GCA_030037265.1. Taxonomy (GTDB): domain Archaea; phylum Thermoplasmatota; class Thermoplasmata; order Lutacidiplasmatales; family UBA184; genus JAKIWV01. The sequence goes on from JASHRQ010000141.1 coordinate 24,534, forward strand.
CGTGGTATCGAGCGACTCGCTGCCGCTGCCGCTCCCACCGCCCCGAGCCCCGCTGCCGTCGCGAGAGGGAACGCTGTGCGTGACGGAGTCGGCGTAGGGTCCTCCGCAGGAACGTGGGGGGATCGATGACGGTCCCGTCGGACAGCGTGGCGAGATGGGAGAGACCGAGGTCGATGCCGACCGGGGATCGGGCCGGGACGGTGGGAGGC
>JASHRQ010000142.1 GCA_030037265.1 Thermoplasmata archaeon
CTCCACGAACCCGAACTCGACCGCGTGGATCGGCAGGTACTGCCGTTCCGTGACCCGCAAGCTCGCGGCGGAGGACAGGGTGACGAGCACCCAGATGGCCGCCCCGGGGAGGAGGAGCTCCGCCCCGAGGGCGGCGACCGACTGGCCCGGCACGAGGAAGAGCGACGACACCATGAGGATGCCCACGAGGAGGATGAGCGCCCGGGCGGCCCGGCTGGGCAGCGACGGGAGCGCGACGATCTTCGCGAGGTTGACCGACAGCCCGACGAACAGGAGCCCCGCCAGCGCGGCGGAGGCGCCCAGCTGGGCGACGAAGAAGTCGCTCCACGCTCCGACGGACATCCTGGTTCCCGGGCCGCTCCGCGACGGGGACGGGCGGCGGCCCGCGCGCCCGCGCTCGGCGGGCGTGGGATGTTCCTCGCCCCAAAAACCCTGCGCGGGCCGCCCCGCGCGGCTCCGGTCGGTCCGGAACGGCCGGGGAGCCAGATTGAAGCCGAGCGTCGCCGTGGGGGGCGTGATGTGCGACATGGGGGAGGAGGAGTACCTCGAGTACCTCCTCTGGGTCGAGGCGGTGCGCGCCCGGAGCCGTTCCGAAGCGGAACGCGCCCCGGCGGCGGGGCCCCCGATCCGGATCCGCCCGCTGCCGGTCCCGCCGGTGGCGGCGGAGAGCTGAGCCCCGGACGGCCGCCGGGCCCTACGCGCCGGTGACCCGGTGCCGTAGGTTCGTGGCCCAGCCGCGGAGGAGCTGGACCGACACCCCCGCGCGGCACCGGCCGTTGAACACGAGGAAGTCGTCGAACCGGTGGACGCCGGGGCGGCTCGCCACCGCGACCGCCGCGTCGCGGACCGCCCCCAGCTGGTCGACGGTCATCGCGAGGTCGCGCTCGTCCGGCTGGTAGCGCGTCCCGACCGGGTAGTCCCGGCCCGGGGTCCGGGTCATCTCGATGTGGCAGCCCATCACCGCCGAGACGGGGCGGCGGCGCGCGAAGGCGACGAGCCGCTCCAGGCTCGCGACGAACGCCGGCATGTCGCGGACGTACAGCCGGCCGGGGCAGACGGTGTCCCCGGTGAGCAGGAACCCGGTCCCCGGGTCGTAGACCGCGATCGACGCGGCCTGGTGACCCGGGATCGCCATCACCTCGAGGACCCGGCCTCCGAGGTCGAACCGGACGATCTCGTCCGGTCCTCCCGCGAGACCGAAGAACGCGCGCACGCTCTCGGCCTCGCGTCCGACGACCTCGGTGTCCGGCCGGTCCGCGAACTGGACGTCCCCGGCGACGTGGTCGCCGTGCCCGTGGCTGTGCGCCACGACGAGGGGGTACCGCGCGCTCGGATGCGACCGCCGCCACTCCTCGACGAGCCGGTCGACGGTGAGCCGGAGCGGGCAGCGCGCGGGGTCGGCCGTGGCGCCGGTGTCGAGCAGCAGGGCCCGGTCCCGGCCGAAGAACAGGAAGAGGAACGGCGCCTCGAACGTCACGTCCTTGCTCTGGCGGAGCACGCGCGTCGCCGCGTCGTACGGCTGGACCTGGAGCGGGGGGTCCGGCGGTCCTCCGCGACGGCGCGACCCGTGGATCCACGGTGCCGGGAACCGGACGGGCCCCGGAACGCCGCCCGTCGGGGACTCGGCGGTCATGCCATCGCCGCCGGGCGCCCCGTCACCGCCGCAGCCGGACGGCGAGCGCCTCGAGCTCGGCCGGCGAGGGGGAGGCCGCCCGCCGCTCCCACCAGTCCCGGAGCCCGAACGCGTCGTCCGCGCGCCGCGGGAGGATATGGAGGTGGACGTGGAAGACGGTCTGGTCGGAGCCCGGGCCGCTCGCGAGGAACAGGTTCTCCCCGGTCGTGCCGCCCCGCGCGCGGAGCCGGCCGGCCACGAGGCGGGCGAGCTCGCCCATCGCCCGCCAGTCCTCCGCGGACACGTCCGTCAGGTCCCGCGCGTGCGCCTTCGGGACCACGAGCGTGTGCCCCACGCGGATCGGGTGGAGGTCCAGAAAGGCGAGCGCGCGCTCCGACTCGGCGACCCAGTACGGCACCCGGGAGCGGTCGCGGATGAGGGCGCAGAAGACGCACTCCTCGACCATGGACGGGCGCACTCGCCGACCGCCTTATCGGCTTCCTCCCGGGGGCGGGCCTCGTCTCCGGGCCGTCCCGGGCGCCCGCCGTCCCGTTACCGGCCCAGCCGGTCGAGCACGTACGGCAGAATCCCGCCCGCGCGGTAGTACGCCATCTCGGCCTCGGAGTCGATCCGCGAGCGGACGCGGAAGGTGCGGCGGGCGCCGGCGTCGTCGGTCGCCTCGACCTCGACCGGGCCCCGCGGGGCGAACCGGGCCCCGTCCGGCAGCCGCAGCGTGAACCGCTCCCGGCCGGTGATCCCGAGGGACTTCCATCCCTCGCCGGGCGAGAACTCGAGCGGGAGCACCCCCATCCCGACCAGGTTGCTCCGGTGGATCCGCTCGAAGCTCTCGGCGATCACCGCGCGCACCCCGAGCAGGCGCGGCCCCTTCGCGGCCCAGTCGCGGGAGCTCCCCTGGCCGTAGCTCTTCCCGGCGAGCACGACCAGCGGAACCCCCTCGGACCGGTACCGCTCCGCCGCGTCGAAGATCGAGAGGGTCTCGCCGGACGGCCGGTGGACGGTCCAGCCGCCCTCCTTCGGCGCGACGAGCGCGTTCTTCACGCGCACGTTCGCGAACGTCCCGCGCACGAGCACCTCGTGGTTCCCGCGCCGCGAACCGAACGTGTTGAAGTCGACCGGCGCGATGCCGTGGGCGGCGAGGTACTGCCCCGCCGGCCCGTCCGCCGGGATCTCGCCCGCCGGCGAGATGTGGTCCGTCGAGACGCGGTCGCCGAACAGCGCGAGCGCGCGGGCGCCGGCGACGAGCGTCCCGCGGTCCGGCAGCGCGGGCGGCGGGAGGTCGAAGTACGGGGGGTCGCGGAGGTAGGTGGACGCGGGGTCCCACGGGTAGACCGTCCCGCGGACGTCCGGGAGCCCCTCCCAGTGGGCGTCCCCGACGGTGATCCGCGCGTACTCGTCGCGGAACATCTCCGGGTCCAGGCTCGCCTCGACGACGGCGCGCACCTCCGAGGGCGTCGGCCAGAGGTCCGCGAGGCGGACCGGCGCGCCGTCGTGGGCCGTCCCGATCGCGTCGCGCGACAGGTCGACGTCCATCCGGCCGGCGAGCGCGTACGCGACGACCAGCATCGGCGACATGAGGTAGTTCGCGCGGACCAGGTTGTGGATCCGCGCCTCGAAGTTCCGGTTCCCGCTCAGCACCGCCGCGACGTAGGCGTCCCCGCGCACGACCGCCTGCTCGACCGGCCCGGGGAGCGGGCCGCTGTTCCCGATGCACGTCGTGCAGCCGTAGCCGACGACGGCGAAGCCGAGCGCGCCGAGCGGCGCGAGCAGCCCGGCCCGCGTGAGGTAGTCGGTGACGACCTTCGAGCCCGGGGCGAGCGACGTCTTCACGTAGGTGGGCGGCCGGAGGCCGAGCGCGTGCGCCTTCCGCGCGATGAGGCCCGCGCCGACCATCACCGACGGGTTGGAGGTGTTGGTGCAGCTCGTGATCGCGGCGATCACCACCGCCCCGTCGGTGACGCGGTCGTCCACGACCGGGCCCGGCGGCTCCCTTCCGGCGGCCGGCCCGAGCAACGGGTCGTCCGCGGGATACGGCGGGAGGCCGTTCGGCGTCCGGACCGCGGGATGCTCGGTCCGATAGGTGGCGAGCGACCGGCGGAACGCGGCCGGGGCCTCGGCGAGCGGGACGCTCTCCTCCGGGTTGCGGGGCCCCGAGATCGTCGGCACGATGGACGCGAGGTCGAGCTCGACCCGCTCGTCGAAGTCGGGGTCGGGCATCCCCGGCTCGTACCAGAGCCCCTGGCGCCGGGCGTACGCCTCGACGAGCGCGACGTGGGCGTCGGTCCGGGCCGTCGCCCGGAGATACGCGAGCGTCGCGGCGTCGACGGGGAACAGCGCGGCGGTCGCGCCGTACTCCGGGCACATGTTCGAGATCGTCGCCCGGTCGGCGACGGAGAGGTGCGCGAGGCCCGGGCCGCAGAACTCGACGAACTTCTCGACGACCCCGACCTCGCGGAGCCGGCGGGTCACCGTGAGCACGAGGTCGGTCGCCGTGGCGCCGGCGGAGAGCTCGCCGTGGAGGTGGACGCCCACGACCACCGGCCGGCCGACGGAGTACGGCTCGCCGAGCATCGCCGCCTCCGCCTCGATGCCGCCCACGCCCCAGCCGAGCACCCCCAGTCCGTTCACCATCGTGGTGTGGGAGTCGGTCCCGAGCAGCGAGTCCGGGAACGCCTCGACGCGCCCGTCCCGCTCGCGCTCCGTCACGACCGACGCCAGGTACTCGAGGTTCACCTGGTGGACGATGCCGTTCCCCGGCGGGACGACCCGGACGCCGCGGAACGCCTCGCGCGCCCAGCGGAGCAGCCCGTACCGCTCCCCGTTGCGCTCGTACTCCCGGTCGAGGTTGATCCCGATCGACCGGGGGGTCCCGAAGCTGTCGACCTGGACCGAGTGGTCGACGACGAGGTCGACCGGGACGCGGGGGTTGACGGCGAGCGCGTCCACCCCGCGCCGCTGCGCCGCGGAGCGGAGGCCGGTCAGGTCGACGAGCGCGGGGACGCCGGTGAAGTCCTGGAGGAGGATCCGCTCGGGGTGGAACGGGACCTCCGCCCCGTCGGGGAGCGGGTCGCCGTGCGCGAACGCGAGGAGCGTCGCGGGGAACGGCGCGGCCCCGTCGGCGTGGCGGACCGCGTTCTCGAGCAGCACGCGGACCGTGCGCGGCCGGCGCGCGAGGCGCGCCGCGTCCACGCCGGGGATCCGGTCGAGCGCGTACAGCACCGAGCGTCCGTCGCCCGTCGCGAGCGGCTCGGTGACGGACCACAGGGCGGCCGGTGGCATCGCGGGACCCCCTCCCCGGGGCGACAGAGAGCGGAGCGTTATCCGCTCTTCTCCCGCCCGGCTACCGGAGGCCGGTCACCCGGCCGTCCGCGGTGAGGTCCACCTGCTCGGCGAGCGGGTGCGTCGGGAGGCCGGGCATCGTCTCGACCTCGCCCAGGAACGCGACGGTGAAGCCGGCCCCGGCCGAGCGGGAGAACCGCCGCACCGTCGGGACGAACCCCCGGGGCCGCCCGCGCGCCTTCGGGTCGTCGGAGAGCGAGTTCGGCGTCTTCGCCATGCAGACCGGCCCGTCGGCCTCGCCGAGCGCCCGCAACCGGGCGAGCTGCGCCGCCGCCTCGGGCGCCAGCGTCACGCCGTTCCCGCCGTACAGGCGGGTGACGATCGTCTCCATGGCCCGCTCGAGGGGGGTCCCGGGCGCGTAGAGGGGCCGGGCCCGCTGGCCCCGGGCGCACAGCTCCATCGTCCGCTGGGCGAGCGCCTCGGCGCCCGCCGCGCCGTCGTCGAACACCGTCGACGTCGCGAGCGGAACGCCGGCGGCGGCGCAGAATCGCTCGAGCGCCTCCCGCTCCTCGGCCGAGTCGCCCGGGAACCGGTTCGCCGCCACGACCGTCGGGAGCCCGAGCGTCCGGAGGTTCTCCAGGTGCTGCGCCAGGTTCTCCAGCCCCCGCTCGACCGCGCCCCGGTCCGGGCGGCCGATGTCCGCGTCGGCGACGCCGCCGTGGTAGCGGAGGCCCCGGATCGTGGCGACGAGCACCGCCGCGTTCGCCTCGAGGCCCGTGATCGGGCCCAAGAGGTCGACGAACTTCTCCGCGCCCAGGTCCGTCGCGAACCCGGCCTCGACGACGGCGTAGTCGCCGGTGGCGAGCGCGAGCTCGATCGCGAGCCGGCTGCAGGTGCCGTGCGCGATGTTCGCGAACGGGCCCCCGTGGACCAGCACCGGGGTGCCGTCCGACGTCTGGGCGAGGTTCGGCGAGAGCGCGTTCCGCAGCAGCGCGGCCGCCGCGCCGGACGCCCCCACGTCGTTCACGCGGACCGGCCGCCCGTCGGTCCGGAGGGCGAGGAGCATCCGGCCGAGCCGCTCCTTGAGGTCCGCGTAGTCGCGGGAGAGTCCCAGCACCGCCATCACCTCCGAGGCGGCGGCGATGACGAACCGCTCGGTGCGCGCCGGCGCGCGGGGGTTCCCCGCGGCGCCGAGCTGCACGCGGCGGAGGAGGCGGTCCTCGACGTCCAGGGTCCGGGGCCAGACGATCGAGGCGGGGTCGACCCCGAGGGCGTTGCCGTGGAAGACGTGGTTGTCGAGCATCGCGGCGATGAGGTTGTGCGCCGCCGCGACGGCGTCGAGGTCCCCGGTGAGTCCCAGGTTGACCGTCTCCTGCGGCTCGACCGTCGCGCGCCCCCCGCCCGCCGCGCCGCCCTTCACGCCGAACACCGGCCCGAGCGACGGCTGCCGGAGGCAGACGACGGCGCGCTGGCCCAGGCGTCGGAGGCCCATCCCCACGCCGATCGAGGTGACGGTCTTCCCCTCGCCGAAGCGCGTCGGCGTCATCGCCGTCACGAGCACCAGCTTCCCCCGACGCGCCCCGGCGGCCCGAGCCCGGACGCACGCGACCGGTACCTTCACGACGGATGGGCCGTACGGCACGACCTCGGAGGCCGACAGCCCGAGGTCGGCCGCCACCTCGACCCCCGGTCGGAGGCCGGGCGACGCCGCCGCCATGGCGCCGCTACGCCTTCCCCGGGGTCGTGCCGCTGACCGCGTCCAGGATCGCTTCCGACCCCTCGCCGACCTCGTCCTCGAACCAGGAGAGGACGACGAAGTACCACGAGACGACCAGCAGGACCAGGAGGTCGGGGTTCGACCGGCCGCCCGGGCCGACCTCGAGGAGCCCGCCCTGGAGGTGACGCCCCTCCCGGACCGGCTCGACGTTGACGACCTCCGCGCCGCTCGCGTCGTCGAGCTCCCAGGCGGGGACCCAGAATCCGGCGCGCGACCACCGGTACGTCCGTCCGCCGTCCAGCTGGATCGCGCTCTGGTGGAGATGGGCGCGGAGGGACGCGATCGGCTTCGCCGGGTCGGTGCCGACGACCGTCACGGCGGGGGAGAGGAAGCCGGCCCGGCGGACCGTCCACCGGCCCGCGGCGCTGTCGACCGCCGCCTCCGTCCCCCAGCCCCGCTCCCACTGGAGCGAGGCGACCGGGGTCGCGCCGGAGAGGAGCTGGAACGAGCGCCCGGTGCCCGACCGGACCCACCGGAGCGAGTCGAGGTCGGCCGTCGCGATCGGCTCCATGGCTCCGGGGGGCCGCGACCCGGCTCGCAGGTAAAAGGGCACCGCCGACGGACGGAGGCCAATATATCCGTCTATATTCTAAATCCATCGTATACATATAATATCGCGCAACTACTTTCATACATATGGAAGAGCGCGGAACGGGACGGTCCCGGGGGGCCGTTCGATGGCCGGGGGACCGGCGTGGCCGGGCCGAGGAATCGTCCGATCGGGCGGAGCCGCTCGGGCGGATGGACGCGGAGATGGTCGGCGTCGAGCTCCCGCCCGCCGGGGCCGCCCCGCGCCGGCTCGTCGTCGGCGCGACGGGCGACCGGCGGGCGTTTCCCGGAGGGTCGCTCGTGCTCCGGGACGCTCGCCGGAAAGCGCCGTCGCGGACCGCGGTGATCGAGGTCCTCGCGGGGCGCCCGCGCGAGCACCTGTTTCGAACCCTCGTCGCCGCGTACCTCGGAGGCGCGCAGGAGTTCGTCGTCCGCGAGCCGCTGGAGCTGTCGCCGGAGACCCGCGCCGTCGCGCGGTCGTTCGCCCGGCGCACGTTCCGGCCGGAGGTCGTGTCGGAGGAAGGCGGCACGCTCGTCCTGCGGGACGTGTCGCGCGGGGGGGACCTCGAGGTCCCCCCGCTGCTCCGGCGGATGTTCCAGGTCGTCGTCGCGCTCCAGTCCGACGCGGGACGCACCTGGCACGAACCGGACCGGCTGCGCGGGGTCGACTGGGCCGGGCGGGACGACGACGTGGACCGGCACGCGTGGCTCATCGAACGGATCCTGTCGCTCCGGTGGGCGGAGTCCCCGCGCGCCGCCGGGTCCGACGGACTCGACGGCCCCTCGCCGCTCCAGACGATGCTGCTCGTCCGGTCGCTCGAGCGGATCGGGGACCACGCGGTCCAGATCGCCGAGCACGGGCTCCGGTGGTCGGAGACCTCACCGCCCGACCGGTTCGTCCGCCCGCTGACCGAGCTCCACGCCCAGGTGCTCGACCTGCTCCACGTCGCGGTCGGGCTCGCGACGGAGTCGCGGGACGCGAACCGGGCGAACGACGCGATCGACCTGGGGGAGGCGCTCCACGCCACGTACGAGACGCTCTCGGAGAGCTTCTTCGCCCGCGGGAGCCGGTCGGGGCTCTCCGCCGTCGCCGGCGTCCCGCTGGGCCTCCTCCTGCAGTCGATCGACCGGACCGTCTCGTACGGCCAGGACATCGCGGAGGTCGGCCTCGACCGGAGCGTCGAGGTGCTCGCGGGCGCGGCGGCGGCCGAGCGCGGCGACGGGGCCCCGGTCCCGACGATCCGACCCCCGCCGTCGGACGGCGGGGGCGGTCGGGCCCGCCGGAGGGCGCCCGCCGGGTACCGGAGCCTAAAGAAGACCGGCCGGTAGGGAAGCCCCGACCGATGGCTCCCCCTTCCGCGACCCGCCCCGGGACGCCCCGGCGGTCCCGGCCGGACGCCGGCCTCGCCCGGTCGGTCCAGGTCGCCCTCGCCGAGACCGGGGCGATCGGCTCGACGACCCGCCAGCTGTCCGAGCGGCTCGACCGTCCGGAGCCCGAGCTGTCGGCGCTCCTCGAGGCGCTCGCCGCCCGCGCCGAGGTCGTCCGCATCGGGCGGGGGCTCTGGCTGCTCGCCGACTACGCGTCGCTGACGGAGCGGCCGGACTTCGTCTCCCCGGCCGACTACGTCGAGCGGTTCCGTCGGGAGAACGGGGTCGAGCTCGGCGAGTACCGGGGACCGATCACCTTCTCCGACAACGCCGACCGGCCGTTCCACCGATGGTGGCCGTACGTGCAGGGATTCTCGGCGGAGTTCGTCGCCGCGGTGCTGCGGGAGTCGGGGCTCCCGCCGGGCCGCACGGTGCTCGACCCGTTCTGCGGGAGCGGCACCACGCTCGTCGAGGCGCGTCGCGCGGGCTACCGCGCGGTCGGCGTCGAGCTGCTCCCGCCCGCGGCGCTCGCCGCGCGGACGAAGACCCGGTTCGAGCTCGACGGGGAGCGGCTCGGCGAGGCGGCGCGGCGGACGCTCGCCCGAGCCGGCGCGCGGCCCCCCGGGGCCCCGCCGTTCCTCCGGGAGAGCGCGCGCCAGTTCCTCCCGCGCACGCTCGCCGAGCTCACCCGCCTCCGGGACGCGCTGCCGCCGGGCTCGGCGCCGCTCCACGAGGCGCTCCGGGTGGCGTTCGGCCGCTCGCTCGTCCCGGTGAGCCGGCTCCGCCGGTCCCCGTGCCTCGGATACGGCCGGCCGGACGCGGACGAGTACCGGGACCCGTTCGCGGAGTTCGGCGCGGCCGTGGCCGCGATGCGGGACGACCTCCGGGCCGTCCGCCCCGAGCGGGGCCGCTGGGGACCGCCGGCGGCCGTGCTCGCGGAGGATGCCCGCGCGGTCTCGCTGCCCGAGGGGTCGGTCGACCTCGCGGTGACGAGCCCCCCGTACGTGAACGGGATGGACTACGTGAACAACTACAAGCTCGACCTCGCGTGGCTGGGCTTCGCCGCGAGCTACGCGGACCTCCGGCGACTCCGCGAGCGGCTGGTCGCCTGCGACAACCTGGGCCGGGCGGCGGTGCGGCCCCACCTCGGCACGGACGACCTCCCGGACCCGTGGCTCCGCGAGGTGCTGGAGGGGATCCGGCTCGGGGTGGCGCGGAAGGGTAGCTACCGCCGCGACGACGCGCACGGGGTCGTGAAGCGGTACTTCCTCGACCTCCGGGCGGTGCTCGAGCGCGTGTACCGCGCGCTGCGGCCGGGGGGCCGGTTCCTGCTGGTCGTCGGCGACTCGCTCCTCGCCGGCACCTACGTGCCGGGCGACCTCCTCACGGCCCGGCTGGGGGCCGACGTCGGGTTCCGCGTCGCGGCCGTCGACGTGGCGCGCTCCCGCCGCTCCGGGCAGCGGCGGAGCTTCTCGCTGCGGGAGACGGTCGTCGCGCTCGAGCGGCCCCCGGGGACGGGCGGGGGGACCGCGCGCGGTCGATGACCCGGTCGGTCGAACCCGAGGCGGTGCACCCGGACGCGCTCCGCGCCGAGATCCGGCGTGCGGCCGACCGAACGGCCCACGGCCTCCGCGCCACCGCGTACCGCGAACGGCCGGAGGCGGAGGCGCTGCACCGCCTCCACCGGGACCTTCGCGAGCTGCGCGTGGCGTACGGGCTGCTCGCCGAGGCGTACCGGCCGGCGGACCGGTCCGGCCCCGCCGACGTCGACCGGCGGCTCCGACGGCTCGCCCGGCTCGTGGGCGAGGTGCGGGACCGGGACGTGGGGGGTCAGCTCGTCATGCGCCACCGCGGCGACCGGGATGCGATCCCGGCCTCGGCCGTCCGCCGGCTCCGGCGCCGCCTGGACGCGGAGGCGCACGTCGGCCGGGACCTCCTCCGGGCGGCCAGCCGACACGAGCTCGAGCAGCACCTCTTGCGCGACCTCACCCGATGGGCCGGGACCGCCCCTCCCCCGACCGCCCCGCGGCTCGCCCACGCGCTCACGCGCGCCCGGGACGGGCTCGACGAACGGCTCCGGGGCCGGTACGAGCGGGCGCTCCTCCGGGCCTCCACGCGCCGGCTCCACGCCGTCCGGATCGCGCTCCGGAACCGTCGGACCCTCGACCAGCTCCTGCACCACGTCGTGGCCGGGCCGCTCCCGTCCGAGCCGCGGGAGCTTCCGAAGCTCCAGCGGGCGCTGGGCCAGCTCCACGACCTCGACCTGCTCGCCGGCCGGCTGGCCACGCTGCCGACCTCGCCGGCGATCGTCGACTGGACCCTCCGCCTCCGGGGGCGGCGCCGGAGGCTCCGGGCGCGACTCCTCCGCCGCCTCCAGGCCCGACGGGTCCGGCGGGCGTTCGCCGGGCTCCGGGAGGAACGCTGAGCGCCGCACGCGCGCGGGTCGGGGGCGTCGGATGGCGTGGCGACGGATTCTTAGCCGACGGCGGGGTGGCGGGGGCGGAACCGTGCATGTCGGCCGCGGCCGTGCTGACCCCGCTCGAGCCGCGCGCGGCCTCCGCCACCTCCCTCGGGGTCATCGACCTGGGGTCGAACACGGCGCGTCTCGTGGTGTTCGAGGCGACCGCCGAGGGCGGGCTGCGCACCGTGTTCGAGGCGAAGGAAGTGCCCCGCCTCGGGAAGGACGTCGGGTCCGACCGGTCGCTGAGCGCCGCGGCGATGGAGCGCGGGGTCGCGACGATGGGCCGCTTCGCCCGGCAGCTCGTCACGATGGGCGACCCGGCGACGGTCGCGGTGGCCACGAGCGCGATCCGGGACGCGCCGAACGGCCCGGTCTTCGTCGACCGGGTCGCGCGCCGGACCGGCCTCGTGCTCCGGATCGTCTCCGGCGAGGAGGAGGCGCGGCTGGGCTACCTGGGCGTGGCGTCCAGCTGGGAGCTCGACCGGGACCTGGTCGCGGACCTGGGCGGGGGGTCGCTCCAGCTCGCGACGACCCGCGAGGGCCGGCTCGAGACCGGCACGAGCCTCCCGTTGGGGGCGCTCCGCCTGACCCAGGACCACCTCCGGCACGACCCGCCGAAGCGGCGGGAGCTCGAGTCGCTCCGGGACGGGGTGCGCGACCTCCTCGCCGGGACCCCGTTCCCCCGGGCGACGGAGCGGGGGCGCGTGTTCGGCGTCGGCGGGACGATCCGGAGCCTCGCGCGCGTCGCGATGGGCCTCCGCGACTTCCCGATCCAGCGGGTCCACGGCTACCGGCTCACGACGCGCGACCTGGAGGTGCTCGCCGACGGCCTGTTCGAGATGGACGCGGAGCGGCGCCGCGCGCTGCCGGGGCTCAGCAGCTCGCGCGCCGACGTCGTCGTCGCGGGGCTCATCGTGCTGGAGGAGCTCCTCCGCCGGGCGGGGAAGGAGGGGCTCGTCGTCTGCGGCACCGGGATCCGCGAGGGGGCCGCCGTCGAGCGGCTCGGCATCCCCGTCCCGGTGCCGCAGGAGCTGCTCACGTACCGCTCCGTCACCGCCGCCGCGCGGGCGTTCGGCTTCTCGCTCGTCCACGGCGAGCAGGTCCGGCGGCTCGCGCTCGCGCTGTTCGACCGGCTCCAGCCGCGGTTCGGCTGGACCGCCGCGGACCGGCTCGTGCTGTCCGTCGCCGCCTGGATGCACGACGTCGGCGCGGCGATCGACCCGTGGCGCCACCCCCAGCACTCGGCGTACATCATCCGGAACCTCGCGACCCTCGCGCTCACCGACCGCGACGGCGTCATGGCCTCGCTCGTCGCCTACCTGCACGAGGGGGACGAGGTGCCCGAGGGGTGGACCAAGGCGTGGCGTCCGCTCCTCTCGCCGGAGGAGCTCGCGACGGTCCGCCGGCTCGGGACGCTCCTCTACTTCGCGGAGACGCTCGACGGCGCCCGCGTCCGCCTCGGCCTGTCGCGCGGCGCCCGGCGGCTCTGGGTCGTGCCCGAGCGCTCGAGCGGCTGGACCGTGCCGTCGCGCGTCCGCGAGCGCCTCCGGAAGCCGATGAAGCGCGTCCTCGACCTGGAGCTGGTGACCGCGAATGACGGATGACCCCCGGGCGCCGCCGGCGGCCGGCGCGGCCCCTCCGCCCGCGCCGCGGGGCCGCCTCCTCGTCGTCGAGGGGCTCGACGGCAGCGGGAAGTCGACGCAGGCGCGCCTCCTCGTGAAGTGGCTCCAGTCGCGCGGCTACCGGGTGTTCTCGACGGAATGGAACTCATCGGAGCTCGTCTCGTCGGCGATCCGGCGCGGGAAGAAGAAGGGGCTGCTCACGCCGACCACCTTCTCGCTCCTCCACGCGACCGACTTCGCGGACCGGCTCGAGCGGCAGATCCTCCCGCCGCTGCGCGCCGGCTACTTCGTCGTCTGCGACCGGTACTCCTTCACGGCGTTCGTCCGCGACACCGCGCGGGGGTGCGACCCCGCGTGGGTCCGCAACCTGTACTCGTTCGCGCCGGTGCCGGACAAGACGCTCTACTTCCGGGTGGCGGTCCAGACGTCGCTCGACCGGAAGCTCGCCTCGCGCGAGCCGATCTCCTACTACGAGGCCGGGATGGACCTCCACCTGGCCGACGACCTCGTCGAGAGCTACCAGCGGTTCCAGTCGCTCGTCCGGAAGGGGTACGAGAAGCTCGTCGCGTCCGACCACCTCGTCCCGATCGACGCGGCGGCGCCGGTGGAAGAGGTGCTGGCGCGCGTCCGCGCGGAGGTGAAGCCGCTGCTCGACGGGTTCCCGAAGATGGAGACGCTGGTCCATGGTTAGGACGTACGGCACGCGCCTCCCGAACTTCCCGCGGGCGCCGCTCCCCGGCCACCTGATCGTCGTCGAGGGGGCCGACGGGTCGGGCCGCACGACGGAGGTCGAGCTGCTCCGCGAGTGGCTCGAGGTGCAGGGGCACCCGGTCATCGACACCGGCCTCCGGCGCTCGACGCTCCTCAGCAAGCAGATCGACCGCGCGAAGGAGGGCCACACCCTCGCCGCGACGACGATGGCGCTGCTGTACGCCGCCGACTTCGCCGACCAGCTCGAGAACCGGATCGTCCCGGCGCTCTCCGCCGGCAGCACGGTGCTCGCCGACCGGTACATCTACACCCTCATGGCGCGCGCCGTCGTCCGCGGCGCGTCGCGCGAATGGGCGCAGCGGCTGTACAGCTTCGCGCTCGAGCCGGACCTCGTCGTCTTCCTGGACGCGCGCGAGGAGATCCTCCTCCACCGGGCGATCGCGAAGTACGGGTCGCTCGACTACTGGGAGAGCGGCATGGACCTGAGCCTCGCCCGCGACCGGTTCGAGAGCTTCTACCAGTACCAGGCGCTCCTGAAGCAGGAGTTCGACTGGCTCGGGACGACGTACGGCTTCCGGCCGGTCGACGCGAACCGCGGCGTGCTCCAGGTGCACCGGGACGTGAAGGCGCTCGTCGCCGCGCTGTTCGGGCGGAAGGTGCGCGTCGAGGTCGGCGCCGAGGAGCCCCCGCGCCCCCGCCCGGCGCCCGAGGTGTCCGGGCTCGGCCGGGCCGCCGAGCCCGGCGCGTAGCGGCCCGTCAGCCGCCGTCGAGCGCGCCCAGCACCTTCCGGGGGACGGCCCAGTCGATCTGGGCCGCGCCCGGACGCGCCTCGCGGGGGAACGCGAGGAGGATCGCCCCGGCGCGCGTGAGCCGCGTGATCGGCACCGCGTCGCCGGTGACGGCGAGGCCGACGAGCTCGCCGAGCGTCGGCTCGTGCCCGACGACCGCCACCGGGTCGGCGCCCGTCCACCGGTGCAGCCGCTCGAGGATCGGCGCCGCCGGCGCCTCGGGTGCGAGCTCCTCCCACTCCACGAGCGGCGCGTCGACCCGGAGCTCCTTCCGGAGGATCTCCGCCGTCGCCCGGGCGCGCGTCGCCGGGCTCGTGAGGACCCGGCCCGGACGGCACTCGAAGGCGCGGAGCCCCCGGGCCGCCCGCTCCGTCGCGCGGCGCCCCTCGTCCGTCAGCGGCCGCCGGCGGTCGTCGGGCCACCGGGACGCGTCCCGGTCCTCGGCCGGGCCGTGGCGGAAGACGAGCAGCTCCATACCCGTGGGGGAGGGGGGCGACCGGCCTCCTCCGTATAAGGCCGGGCCGCGCCGCGCCGGACCCTGTACTTGAAGGGCCCGCGCCGACCTCGGGAGTACCGACGCCGTGTTCTGCCCCGTCTGCGGCCGCGCACTCACCGGACCCGCGCGCCCGGTGGCGTTCCCGATGCACGTCTGCGCCGTCGACGGGGTCGTCTACGACGCGCGGCGGGGGCGGTGGTACGGCCTTCCCGCGGTCGAGGACCGGCTCCATTGCCCGGCGTGCGGCGAGGGGATGGAGCCGCAGCCGCCGGAGCCGCCGGTCCTCCTGTTCGTCTGCTACCAGTGCGGCGTCACGTACGACCGCGGGAAGGCCCAGTGGTACGGCGTGAGCTACCACCTCCCGCCCGCCGACGCCCCCGGGCGCTTCGCGTAGACCCAAACGCTTAGGTTCGGTGCGCGCCTCGTTCGGCGCGGTTCGCGAGGGACCCATGGCCGACTCGTTCGCCCCGCCGCCGTTCACCGACTCGATTCTCGGGATCGTCTTCGACCTCGACGGGACGCTCGTCGACAGCCGCCACGACTTCCCGCGGATGCGGAAGACGGTGATCCAGCTCGCCGAGCGGCACGGCGTGCCGCCGGGCCGTCTCTCGGTCTCGGAGCCGATCCCCCACCTGCTGCGGGACGCGGTCGCGATCCTGAACCAGGGGGGGCTCCCCGAGGGGCAGCTGTTCCGGTTCGAGAAGGAGGCGAACGACGCGATCGACGCGATCGAGCTGGAGGCGCTTCCGCGGACCGTCGCGGTCCCGCGCGCCGCGGAGGTGCTGCGGGGGCTCGCCGACCGGGGGTTCCGGCTGGGGCTGCTCACCCGGAGCTCGGAGCGGTTCGCCCGCTCCGCGCTCCAGCAGACCGGCCTCCTCCCGTTCTTCCCGTTCCTCCGGAGCCGCAGCTCGCCGGGCCCGGTGAAGCCGTCGCCCGAGGCGCTCCGGCTGCTCCTCGAGACGATGGGCGTGGCGGTCGACCGCGCCGTCGTCGTCGGGGACCAGCTGCTCGACGGGGAGTGCGCGATCGCCGCCCGCGTCCGGTTCTACGCGGTCCTGCTCCCGACCGGCAGCCCGATCTACGTCGCCCCGGAGCGGTTCCGCGCGGGCGGCGCGACCGCCGTCGCGCGCGACCTGCCCGAGCTCGGCAGCTACTTCGGCGTCCCGGCGACCCGGCCGAAGCCGCCCGCCCGGGCGCCGGCCTGAGCGCGCCGCGCCGTCAGAGGTACCGGGCGTAGGCGTCGATCACCGCGCGCTCGGCGGTCGCCCACGCTTCGGGGATCTGGTTCCAGCCGGAGCGCAGGTCGCCCGCGCAGTAGAGGCCCGGGATCGGGCCGCTGCCGTCGGCGGCGAGCACCCGCGAGTCCTCGTCGGTCGCCACGTACCCCTCGGCGTCGATCGCCGCGCCGAGCTGGCGGGGAAGCTCCTGGTGCCGGTCGTACCAGCCGAGCCCGGAGAACCCGCGGTCGAACTCCCGCCGGCTCCCGTCGGCGAACGCGACGCCGAACCGCTTCTCCCGGATCCCGTGGAACGCGGTCATCGCCGGCTCGACCCAGCGGACCCCGTGCTCCGCGAGCTCCCGCTCGAGGTCGGCCCGCTCCTCCGGGGCGGCGGTCGCGAGGAACGGCTCGCCGTGCGTGAGGATCTCGACCGACTTCGGCCGGAAATGGAGGAGCTCGAGCGCGAGCCGGGCGGCGAAGGCGTCCGACCCGATCACCGCGACGGTCTGGCCCGGCAGCTCGTGGCCGTCGCACAGCACGCAGAACATCACGATCCCCTGGTTCGCCCACGGGAAGATCGGGTCGATCTTCCCGCCGACCGACGGGATGCGGTCGACGACGCCGTGCGCCAGGAGGAGCGCCCGGCCGCGCACGGTGCGCGTCGCGCCGAGCCACTCGAAGTCGACCTCGAAGCCGCCGTCCGTCCGCCGGGCGGCGACCGCGCGAGCGGGGGAGACGTAGCTCACGCGCTCCTCGTGGGGCTTGAGCGCGGCCAGCTGCCGGTCGAGGAGCTCGTGGCCGGAGACGGGCTCGGCGAACCCGGGGATGTTCGCCATCCGCGGCGCGTAGTACGACCGGCTGTACTTCGGGCCGCGGTCGACGACGACCGCGGTGTACTGGAGGAGCGCCGCCTTGAGGCCGGCCTGGAGGCCCGCGTGCCCGCCGCCCACGATCACGAAATCGTAGGCCTCCCGGAGGCGGACGAACCCCGGCACGCGGGGGCCACCCCGCACCCCCATTTGACGGACGACGGGCGCTCCCGCCACTCGGGCCGGGCCTTCGGCCCCTCCCCGGAGCGCCGGACGGCCGCGCGCCGGCCGCCGGCGCGCGCGGGCCGGTGGCTCGCGCGTCGCAACGCTTATCACGGCGGCACCTGTCGTTCGTTCCTGGGTCCTCCACGCCCGCGAAGCGCCCGGCCGGTCCGCCGCGCCGACGGGGGACGCTCTTCCTGGAGGACGGCACCCGGTTCGACGGCGTCGGGTTCGGCGCCTCGACCTCGCGCGTCGGCGAGGTCGTCTTCACCACCGGGATGGTCGGCTACCCGGAATCGCTCACCGACCCGTCCTACCGGGGCCAGATCCTGACGTTCACCTACCCGCTGCTCGGCAACTACGGCGTGCCGCCGACCGGCGCGCGGGACGGCTGGGGGCTCCCGCGGTACCTCGAATCCGGCGGGGTGCAGGTCCGCGGGCTGGTCGTGCGCGGGCTCACCGACCCGAGCCACTGGCAGTCCCGACAGCCGCTGGAGGAGTGGATGCGCGCGGCCGGGGTGCCCGGGGTCGCCGGCGTCGACACCCGGCGGCTCACCGAGCACCTCCGGGCGAACGGGGTCGTCCGCGGCGTGCTGGAGGTGGGCGGGACGGAGCGCGCGCCCTCCGACGAGGAACTGGCCCGGCGGCTCCGGCGCGCGCCCGCCTACGCGGAGGAGCGGTACATGGCCGAGGTCTCCCCCCGTCGGGCCGCGGTGTACGGGGACGGGGCGGGGCCGCTCGTCGCGGTGCTGGACTGCGGCGTGAAGGCGAGCATCCTCCGCGCGCTCCTCGACCGGAAGCTGAGCGTGCTCCGGCTTCCGCACGACGCGCACGTCCCGGACCGGTACGAGGGACGGCGGGTGCGGGGACTGGTCGTCGGGAACGGCCCCGGCGACCCCGAGGCGCTCGCGCCGACGATCGAGGAGGTGGCGCGGGTGGGCCGGAGCGACCTCCCGCTCCTCGGCATCTGCCTGGGCCACCAGCTCATCGCCCTCTCGCGCGGCGGCCGGACGTTCAAGCTCAAGTACGGCCACCGCGGCCAGAACAAGACCGTCTGCTTCCCCGGCGGCCGCGCGATGATCCTCAGCGAGAACCACGGCTACGCCGTCGAGGCGGCGTCGCTCCGGGGCTCGGGCCTCCTCGCCTGGGCGACGAACCCGGACGACGGGACGCTCGAGGGGCTCCGCGACCGGACCGGCCGGGTGCTCGCCCTCCAGGGGCACCCGGAGGGCCACCCCGGACCGCAGGAAGCCGGCTTCGTCTTCGACCGGTTCGCGGAGCGGGTCCGGCGGAGGGCGTCGTGACCGCGCCCCGCTGGCGGAAGGTGCTCGTCCTCGGCTCCGGCGCGCTCAAGATCGGCGAGGCCGGGGAGTTCGACTACTCCGGGAGCCAGTGCCTCAAGGCGCTCGACGAGGAGGGGATCTTCACCGTCGTCGTGAATCCGAACATCGCGACGCTGCAGACCGACCGACGGGCGCTCGGGACGGTGTACCTCCAGCCGGTCCGCCCCGAGTTCGTCGAGCCGATCCTCGAGAGCGAGCGGCCGGACGGCGTGCTCTTGAGCTTCGGCGGGCAGACCGCGCTCGACTGCGGCGTGCAGCTCGCCGACCGCGGGGCGTTCCGCCGGACCGGCGCGAAGGTGCTCGGGACGCCGCTCCGCGGCATCCGCGACACCGAGGACCGCGCGCGCTTCGTCACCGCGATGCACCGCGCCGGGGTGCCGGTGCTCCCGAGCCGCGCGGTCTACTCCGTCGAGGAGGCGCTCGCCGCCGCGGAGACGCTCGGGCTCCCGGTGATGCTGCGCGTGGCGTACACGCTGGGCGGGAAGGGCGGCGGCGTCGCGCACGACCGGGACGAGGTCCGCGAGATCGCGGAGCGCGGGCTCCGGCTCAGCCCGGTGGGGCAGGTCCTCCTCGAGCGGTACGTCGGCGACTTCAAGCAGGTCGAGTACGAGATCGTCCGCGACCGGCGCGGGAACTCGCTCACCGTCTGCAACATGGAGAACGTCCTCGCGATGCGGGTCCACACCGGGGACAACATCGTCATCGCGCCGTCGCAGACGCTCGACGACGCCGAGTACCAGCTCCTCCGCCGGGCGGCGCTCCGCGCCGCGGCGACGGTCGGCATCGTCGGCGAGTGCAACATCCAGTTCGCGCTCAACCCGACGAGCCAGGAGTACTACGCGATCGAGATCAACGCGCGGCTGTCGCGGTCCAGCGCGCTCGCGAGCAAGGCGACCGGCTACCCGCTCGCGTACGTCGCCGCGAAGCTCGCGCTCGGCTACGCGCTCCCCGAGCTCAAGAACCGCGTCACCGGCGTCACGACCGCCTGCTTCGAGCCCGCGCTCGACTACGTGACGGTGAAGCTGCCGCGCTGGGACCTGGACAAGTTCGTCCGCGCCGACCGGCGCCTGGGCCCGTCGATGAAGTCCGTCGGCGAGGTGATGGGGGTCGGGGCGTCGTTCCCGGAGGCGATCCAGAAGGCGGTGCGGATGAGCGACCCGTCGGCGGACCTCGTCCCGCCGCCGTGGAGCCGGCCGGTCCCGGAGCTCGAGGACGACCTCCGTCGGCCGGGGCCGGAGGTGCTGTTCCGCGTCCTGGAGGCGCTCCGCGCCGGGCTCTCCCCGGCGCGGGTCACGGAGCTGACGGCGATCGACCGGTGGTTCGTGGACGAGCTCGACCGGATCGTCGTCGCGCACCGGACGCTGTCGGCGCTCGGCCGCCGACCGCTCCCGGAGGCGCTCCTCCGCACCGCGAAGGAGCTCGGCTTCTCCGACCGGGCGATCGCCCGGGCCGTCGGACGCCCGGAGGAGGAGGTCCGCCGGCGGCGGCTCCGGCTCGGCGTGCGGCCGCGGGTCCGGATGATCGACACGCTCGCCGGGGAGTGGCCGGCCCGGACGAACTACCTGTACCTCACCTACCGGGCGGACGCCGACGACGTGGGGCCGTCCCCGCCGGGGAGCGCGCTCGTGCTCGGCGCGGGCCCGTACCGCATCGGGTCGAGCGTCGAGTTCGACTGGTCGACGACCAACCTCGTCCGCGGATTGAAGGCGGAGGGGGTCCCGTCCGTCGCGATCCTCAACTCGAACCCGGAGACCGTCTCGACGGACTTCGACCGGTCGGACCGGCTGTACTTCGAAGAGATCACGCTCGAGCGGATCCGCGACATCGTCGAGCTCGAGCGGTTCGACGGGATCGTGACGTGCGTCGGGAGCCAGCTCGCGCAGAACGTCACGCCGGCGCTCCACGCCGCGGGCCTCCCGGTGCTCGGCACCGCCCCGGCGTCCGTGGAGACGGCGGAGGACCGCTCGAAGTTCGGCCGACTCATGGAGCGCCTCGGGCTGCCGCAGCCGGCCTGGCAGGCGTTCACGACCGTCGAGGAGGCGGCCGGCTTCGCGGAGGAGGTCGGCTACCCCGTCCTCGTCCGCCCGTCCTTCGTGCTGAGCGGGCAGGCGATGCGCGTGATCTGGGGCCGGCCGGACCTCGCGCGGTTCCTGGACGCGGCCGCGCGGATCTCCCCGGAGCACCCGGTCGTCGTCTCGAAGTTCGTCCAGGGGGCGGACGAGCTTGAGCTCGATGCGATCGGCGACGGGCAGCACCTCCTGGTCGCCGGGGTGCTCGAGCACGTCGAGCGCGCCGGCGTCCATTCCGGCGACGCGATCTTCTCGATCCCGCCGCGCCGCACCCCGCTCGCGGTCCAGGAGGAGCTGGTCGCGGCGGCCGAGCGGATGGTGACCGCGCTCGGGATCCGGGGGCCGTTCAACGTCCAGTTCCTCGTGAAGGACGGCCGGTTCCAGGTGATCGAGCTCAACCTGCGCGCGAGCCGGTCGCTCCCGTTCCTCTCGAAGTTCACCGGCCTCCCGCTCATCGACGAGGCCGCGCGCGCGCTCCTGGGCCGGCCGCTCTCGCGGACCGGCTGGACGCCGCCGCCGGCCGGTCGGTGGGGGGTGAAGGTGCCGCAGTTCTCCTTCCTCCAGCTCGTCGGCGCCGACCCGCTGCTCGGCGTCGAGATGCAGTCGACCGGCGAGGTCGCCTGCTTCGGGCCGACGTTCCCGGACGCGCTGATGCAGGGGCTGTTCGCCGCGGGCTGGAAGTCCCCGCGGACCGGCGGCCGGGCGTTCGTCTCCGTCGGCGGGCCGACGCTGAAGGCCGAGGTGCTGCCGGCCGTCGAGCGGCTCCACGGGCTCGGCTTCGGCCTCGCGGCGACGGAGGACACGGCCGCGTACCTCGCGCAGGCCGGGTTCGCGGACGTGCGGGTCCTGTACAAGGTGAGCGAGCCGGAGCGCCGCCCGAACATCCTGGCGGCGCTCGCCGCCGGCGAGGTGTCGCTCGTCCTCAACGTCCCGGGGTCGCTGAGCCAGGAGAAGCTCGAGCGGATGCTCGAGGACGAGTACGTCCTCCGGCGGCGGGCGATCGAGCTCGGGATCCCGCTGTTCACGAGCCCGGAGGTGTTCCAGGCGTACGTCGAGGGACTCGCCTGGATGGACCGGCACCCGCTCACGATCCAGCCGGCGTACGCGGCGCCGGCGCTCGGCGAGCGGGACGCGGCGTCGGAGGGGGTCCGCGTGACGCTCCCGATCACCGCGCCCGCGCGCCGGTGAGCGGTTCTACGCCGCGGGGCCGCCCGGGCGGTGCGGCGGGGCGACCGGGAACTTCGTCACCGAGTACTCGGGGACGAGCGTGCTCGTGTCGATGACCTCCGGGAGCCCCCGGATCTTCTCGGTGACGAACTCGAGCACCTGGCGCTTCCGCGTGTTCGAGTCGCGGAACTCGAGGACCGCGAACACGTCCCAGTCGCCGGTGAGCAGGTGCAGCTCCCGGACCTCGGGGTAGGTGAGCAGGATGTCGCGGATCGCGTCCAGGTCCCCGCCGCGGACCTTCACGTAGGTGAACGCGCGCAGCCGGAACATCTCCGTCGGCATGAGGTCGCACAGCCGCTCCTCGCTGAACGCCTCGACCCCCTCGAGCCGCTGCCCGCCGGGGCCGATCAGGACCGGGAACCGCTCGACGCCGCGCAGGTGCTCCGCGAGCAGCTTCGTGAACATCCCCGCCTTCCCGACGTCGACCACGCGGAGCCGGAAGCCGCGCCGGGCCGCGGTCTCCTCGGCGAGCGCGAGGCAGCGCGCCTGGTCGTCGGAGAGGAAGAACACCTCCTCGGCGACGCCGGGGCTCTCCTCGCCGCCGGCCCCGCCGCCCGCGGACGGCACCCCGACGCTCTCCGGGCTGCCGGCGGCCGCGAACGACCGGCTCGCCGGGGGCCGGTAGAAGCTCGTGACCGCCTTCTTGCTCTGGACGTAGAGCGTGAGCTGCTGGCGGTCCTTGGGCTCGGCCATGGGTCGGACGGGAACCGGGGCCCGTTATAAATACGCCCGCCGAGGAACCGCCCGGCACCGGCCGGGAGGGGGCGAGGAAAGGGGTTGGGGGCCCCGGACCGGGGCCCCCCCAGCGCGCGCGGCGCCGGGCTCAGTAGCGCTTGTAGCTCTCGGAGCGCTCGCGGCTCTCGCCGCTGCCGCCGCCGTACCGGGAGCCGCCGCCGTAGCCGCCGCCCCCGCCGCCGCCTCCGCCCCGGTCGCGGTACCCGCCACCGTAGGAGCGGCGCTCGGTCTCGAACTCCTGCTGGCTCATGTCGAGCTGCTGGTTGATCGACGCGATGTCGTCGCTCGACTTCGCGAGCGTCCCGTACCGGCCCACGTTGAGCCGCATGTGGCCGCGCACGAGGGAGACGTAGCCGTTGTCGATCAGGATGTTCTCGTCCTTCGCGATCGACCCGATCTGCTCGTTCCACAGGGAGAGCGTGATCACCGCGGTGTCGTCGCCGACGACGGCCTCCGCCACCTTGCGGGGGTCGCCGTACTTGCCCATCACCTGCTTGGCCTCGCCCACGCTCAGCACCTTCGCGTGGACGTTCACCTGCTTCGAGCTCGGCGTCAGGTCGCGCACTTTCGTCAGGGGTTTGTCTGCCATCTTCTCGCTCGCCTCTTCGCTTTTCCTTCCGCGTTCGTTGTCGTCGGGGTCCCCGATCTCCGCCACGCCAACCGGCAGTCGAACGTCAAAATCCCACAACAAGGGCAGGTCTGACGGCGGCGGCTCGACGGGCTAGGGGTCTCGGATTCCTCGGCTCCGGGGACGAGGACCCCCTATTTAAGCGCTTAGTCGGCGCGCGAGGGTGTCGCACGCGCGCAACGCCCGCCCGCCGGCCGGCGGTTCCCGTCGAACGCCAGCTTTTTCTTGCCGGCCCGCCGAGCCGGCCCCGCGAGGGCACGTGACGCGCGAGTTCGACGTGGGAGTGGAGCTCGTCCACCGGAAGGAGTACGCGCGGGCCGCGAGGGCGTTCGAGGAGGTCCTCCTCGGGGACCCTCACCACGCCCGCGCCTGGTCGTTCCTCGGCGTCGCGCTCGCCCACCTGGGCCGAGCCCCGGAGGCCGAGCAGGCGCTCCGGCGGGCGCTCACGCTCGCCCCCGGGAACGGGGAGGCCTGGTTCCACCTGGGGGTCGCCCAGAGCCTCGAGGCGGACTGGGCGGCCGCCGCCGACACGCTCCGGCACGCCGTCGGGCTCCTGCCGAACGACCTCACCGCCTGGCACCGGCTCGGCGTCGCGCTCGCCGAGTCCGGGGACCGGGAGGGCAGCTCCGCGGCCTTCGAGCGCGCGCTCATCCTCTCCCGCGAGGCCGGGCTCCCGGCCCCGCCGGTCCGTCCGGCCCGCCCACCGGCGGACGACCACCTGGTCGAGCCGGGGGAGCGGGAGGGCCCGAAGGAGGCCGACAGCTGGCTCTCGCTCGCGCTGTCGCTCCTCACGCTCGGCGAGGTCGAGGAGGCGGTGGCCGCCTACGAGCGGGCGTACGACCTCGACCCGGACCGGTCCCGCCACTCGATGTTCCGCCCGATGCTGAACCTGCTCACCGCGACGGCCGGGGCGCCCCCCGAGGAGATGGCGGGGGGCCGGATGGCCGTCGACCGGCCGGTCTCCCCCCTCCGGCCCCCGCACCCGCCCGGGGACGACCCGGTCGACGGGACGCCGCCGGTCACCGGCGTCGGGTAGGCCCGCCGCCCGGCCGCCCGGTCACGGCAGCGGCACGTCGCCGCGGACGACCGGACCCGACCCGTCGGGTCGCAGCGACCCCTCGAGGATCAGCCCCTCCACCCGGTCGCGCGCGGCGGCCTTCCGCTCCGCGTGCTGCGCGAGGAACGACTGGACCCGGGGGACGAGCCGCGACTTGCACTCGCCGCACAGGAGCGCGCCGCTCCGGCAGCCCTGGGTGACCTCCTGGAACTCCGCCTCGCTCGACGCGAACTTCCCGCGCCAGAGCGCCCAGACCGAGCAGACCTCGGGCACCGCGCCGAGCCGCCGCTGCTCCTCGACGGTCGCGCGGCCGCCGGTGAAGGCGTTCCCCACCTTCCGCTCGACCTCCGCCGGGGGGTCGTCCAGGAAGATCGCGTTGTCCTTCTGGTCCCCCGAGGTCGACATCACGCGCTCGCCCAGCAGCCCCGGGAGCATCACCGAGTGCACGAGCGCGGGCTTCGGATAGCCCAGCCCCTCCGCGAGGTCGCGCGTCACTCGGAAGTGCGGGTCCTGGTCGATGCCGCACGGGATGAGGCACGGGATCTCGCGGCCCGCGTACCAGGACGGCCAGAAGCACGGGACGCTCTGGAGCGCGGTGTAGAAGATCGCCCCGATGTTCTGGCTCGCGGAGAAGCCGAACACCGCCCGCACCGTCGAGAAGTTCACCTTCCGCGCGACCTCCTCGGCGAGGGGGTACATGACGCCGATCGAGCGGCTGTCGAAGAACACCCGGGTGCGCGCGGGGTCGAAGCCGATCGCGAGGAGGTCCGCGAGGTTCTCCATCCCCCACCGGTACGTGTCGGCGCGCGACAGCCCCCCGCGCACCCAGAACTTCTCGTCGTCGGTGATCTGGAGGTACATCGGCGCGTGGAACCGCTCCTGGAACCAGCGGCACAGGTCGAACGGGAGGAGGTGCGAGGTGTGCAGCGGCCCGGACGGGCCGCGGCCGGAGTACAGGAAGAACGGCCGCCCGGCCTCGAGGCCGGCGAGGAGCCGGTCCAGGTCCCGGTGCGAGAAGTAGACGCCGCGGGTGAGGAGCGGGTGGAGCTCGCCGCCGGCCGCCCGCCGGAGCCGGTCGAGCAGCTCGGGCGACAGCGCCTGCGTCCCGAACTGCTCCTGGAGCCGCGCGTAGTCGATCCGGCCCCGGACCTCGTACGGCGTGACGACGAACTCCTCCTTCGACGGCACGTCCGCGCCCCCGGACCGCCGTCAGCCTTCGGGGAAGGAGATCTTGCCGAGGATCACCTCGCGCTCGTGCATCGGGACGCCGAGCGCCGACAGGTAGTCGGCGACGCAGATCCGCTCGTGGGTGTGGTGGATCGTGTTCCCGCAGGTGGGGCAGCTGCACGAGCCCTGGATGAGCCGCCGCAGCCCCTCGCGGCCCTCCGACGAGTCCCGGCGCGCGAACCGGTCGATGAGGACCGACGCCCCGGTCGCGTTCTCCAGCTGCGAGAGCGGCACCCGGACCGGCGTGTTGCAGACGAGGCAGCGGGGAACCTGACGGCAGGTGCACGCCATTGCCGGGGACGGTATCGGACCCCGCCCTTAAGGCTTCATCCGGCGACCGGCGCGCCCCGGCCCCCCCGGTGGACGCGCGCCCGGACCGGCCCG
>JASHRQ010000143.1 GCA_030037265.1 Thermoplasmata archaeon
GGCCGAGCGTCGCGTCGGCCGGGACGCCCCACCGGGCGAGCAGCGCCGCCCGGCGGACCCCGAGCGGCGCGAGGAGCGTCTCGGCGCTCCGCGCGAGGAGCGCGAGGTAGGCGACCGGGTCGTACGGCTCGTCGCCGCGGAGCGCCTCGGCGACGACGACGCGGGCGCGCCAGGAGCGCGCCGTCCGGTCGGCGACGAGGTACCGCACCGTCTCCCCGGGCGCCCGGGCGATGCCGTGCCCCGCGAGCTGCCGGAGCGCCGCCACCGAGTCGCCGAAGGTGACGTAGGCGGCGAGCGACTGGACGGTCCGTCGGGCGATGAGCAGCTCCTCCCGCGGCCAGGAGCCGTCCCGCACCCGGGCGGCGAACGCGTCGGCGCGGGCGAGCGCGCGCGGCAGGGCGGCGGTGAGCTCGGCGGCGGAGCGGGCCCGGCCGAACAGCTCCAGCACCTCCGCCTCGAACCGGCGGAGCAGCACCGGGGTGTCGTGCCGGCGCGAGCCGATGCCGCGGAGCTTGAACGCCCCGCTCTCGTACCGGCCGTAGTACCGGTTCGGCACGCCGAGGCCGTGGCCGACCGCCGGCAGGAAGACGATCCACCGGTACCGGCCCTCGTAGCCGAGCGGCAGGTCGAACGCCCGGCTCATCCGCTCGGCGAACCGCTCCGGGTCCGGGACCCGCGCGGGGTCGGCCGGCCGCAGCCAGAGCGAGTCGACGATGCCGTGGACCGCGCGGTACCCCGCCGCCTCCGCCCGGTGGAGGAGCCGGGCGATGAGCTCCCGCGCGTAGGCGTTGATCGCCTCGTGGCACTCGATCCGCCCGAAGCGGGCGTTGCGGTACCCCTGGTAGCCGAAGGCGGTGACGAGGATCCACTTGAGCATCTTCACGCGCCGCGCGAGGAGCTCCCGCTCGTCCGGCGCGAGGCCGGGGGTCCTTAGCCGCCGCTTGTACGCGAGCCGCCGGACGAGGAGCGGCTCGAGCGTCCGCGGGATGAGCCCGACCCGCCGGTCGCACGACCGGTAGCCGAGCCCCGGCGCGACGCGCCGCGGCGCCGGGCAGCACCGGCAGTCGAGCGTCTCGGCGGAGAGGTTCTGCCGGACCATGATGTGCGGGTAGAGGCTCGCGAAGTCGAACTCGTCGACGCCGTCGTGGACGCCGACGGGCGGGAGGAAGATCACCCCGCCCCGGTCCCCCTCGAGCAGCTGCCGGGCGGACTTCCACGCCTCGGGCCGGTTCTTCTTCCACGGGACGTGGACGCCCTCCGCGCGCGCCCGCGCCATCTCCATCGCGGTGAAGCAGGTGCCCGGCGACTGCCGGGCGACGGTCTGGAACGACAGCCGCGAGAGCCGGGCCGCCTCGACGAGCCCGGGGAGCGCGGCATCCCCCCAGAGGAACGAGTTCCCGCGGTCGACGTGGAACCGACCGGGGAGGACGAACGCCGGGTCGCGGTGCAGGACCCGGCCGTAGCTCTCGAACGAGAAGGCGGCGCGCGCCGGCCGGAACGGCGACGGCTCGCGGCCGAGGAAGAACGTCTCCGCGTCGAGGCCGACGGCCGCGGCCCGGCGGTAGAGCCACGGGATATCGCTCCCGTCCCCTCCGTCGGTCAGCAGCAGGTCCGGGTCCTGCCGCGCCACCTCCGCGCGGAGGGCCGGGAGGAGCGCCTCCTCCGGCCCCTCCAGGAGCACGTCGCCCAGGCGGACCGCGTCGACCGGCTCGTCGCCGCGGACGAAGCCGTCGCGCCGGCACCCCCTCAGCCGGACCTCGAGCGCGGCCGCGCGCAGCGGCGGGAGGTCGTACTCGACGGTCTCCGCCGGCTCGATCGCCACGACCGAGCCGGCGTCGAAGCGCACCGGGGCGAACGGGTACAGCCCGTGCTCGAGATGGTACAGGTGCGGCGGCGTGAGGTCGACGTCGTACAGCTGGTAGCGCGTGTAGCCGCCGCGGGCGTCGATCGCCGTCGCCACCCGGCGCCGGTCCGGGTTCCGTCGGACCGTGACCTCGAGCGCGGGACGCGGCCGCCGGTCGTAGAGCGACAGGCGGACGCGGCGCCGGAGGGTGGCGGCGACGCGCGGGTCGTTCCCGAGCGCGCGGGCGAGCGCGTCGAGGTCGGCGGCCGGTCCCTCGACCCAGAACGGCGGGACGAACGGGAGGCGCCGCGGGCGGACGGTGCCCCGGACGCCGTCCTTCAGCCAGAGGACGACGGAGAGGCCGTCGCGGCCGTCCGTGATGTCGAGGAGCCAGCCTTCCCCCATCGGGGGGACCTCCGCGGGGCCGGGGGAGGAGGCCCGGCCGGCGCCGGCGGGAGGGGCGGGAGCCCCCGCGTGCGGAGGTCGAGCAGGATCGCAAGGAAGATCGTCTCGGTGAGGTCCGGGGAGCCCCCGTACGTCGCCTGGGGGATGTACCGGCGCACGGCGGTGCGCAGCGACTCGAGCGCCGCCCGCTCCTCGGGCGTCGGGAGGAGCCGGGCGAACCGGTCCCAGCGCTTCAGCCGTTCCTCGAGTGCCTGCCGGTACGTCGGGGCGGTGCGGCCCATGCGTTCACCTCCTGCGTCCGGTCGGGCGGCGCGAACTCCTCGAGCCCCCGCTGGCCGGGCGGCCGGTGGACGAGGAGCAGCCGATGCCCGTCCCGGTACGAGGCGAGCTCGAGGCCGGCCGGGCCGGGGACGAGCCGGACCAGGTCGGCCAGCCGGGGACCGGCGTCGGCGAGGCCGGGGAAGGACGAAGGACCGCCCGCGAGCGTGAGGAGGAGCGGGAGCCCCGTGCCGTCGACCAGGTCGGCGAGCCGCTCGGCGACGTGCCGGAGCAGCGGCGCGCGCTCGTCGGGCGGCAGCTCCTCCGGGTTCCCGAACAGGGCCGGGAGCTCGTGGGCGACGAGGAGCGTCGGCCGGCGCCGACGCGCCTCCGCCGACCAGCCGTCGACCAGGGCGACCAGCTGGTACGCCGTGAACGCCCGGGCGAGGCGGATGCCGTCGAGCACCGGGTCCGGCGCGAGGCCGAGGGTCCGCCCCTGCTCCGCGATCCGGTACGGGTCGAACCGGTTCGCGCCCTCGAGCAGCGAGACCCGGCCGTTCGCGATCGAGCTGCCGACGTAGAGCAGCTCCAGCAGGCGGTCGATCGCGCGGGACGGGCCGCTCCAGACCGTCGCCTCGCCCGGCGCGAGCCGGTGCCCCAGCCAGTCGAACAGCGCGGGCGCCTCCGGCAGCGCCCGGCGGACCGGCAGCCGGTGCCGGACGCGGACCGGCGGCGACGGCGACGGCGCGACGGCGGGCATCGGGGCCGGTGCGAGGTCCGGGAGGGGCTGCGTCTCGGTCGAGGCGAAGAGCGCGGCCGCGAGCGGCTGGGACACGGGGAACCCTCGGAGGCTCGACGGCCGGGACCGCTTCTAAAGCCGCCCCGCGGAGAGCGTGAAACGCTCCGGGAAGGGCGCGTTTCGACGGGTCGGGCGGAGCGCGCCGGGTCCGGCGGCTCGCCCGGCCGCTCCGCTCAGGGGATGAGCTTCCCCGCCGACGACCACGGCGGCGGCGGGAGGTGGAGCATCTCCCCGAGGGTCCGGGCGTTCACCGGCGCGTCCCCGCGGAAATGGTTGTTGAAGAACCCGAACACCGCCTCGGTCCGCTCCGCGAGCTGCGCGAGACGGGGGACCCATTCGCGGAGCTCCTCGTCGTGGTAGGTGTAGTCGTACCAGACCTGCGACCCGTGGCCGTGCCACCGCACGTAGGAGAACGGCGCCGTCACCGTGAGGTCGACCGGGAGGAGCGGCTCGTCGACGACGACGA
>JASHRQ010000144.1 GCA_030037265.1 Thermoplasmata archaeon
GAGCCACCCGGAAATGCGACCCCGGCAGCCGCCGGCCGGCCCGTCCCCGCTCGGCGAATCGGCGCGTGCCCTCGGCGGAAGCCGCCCCGGAGAGTCGGGGCACGGCGGCTTCGACCCGCGGGGGGCTCAAAAGGTCTGCCGGTCGGCCCGACCGGCCGGAAGGCCCCCAGCCTCAAGACCGACGCGGCGGTGCCGGCTCCGTGCCGCGGCGCAAGTACGGCCGGATGCAGAAGCCGATCCCGCCGGTCCTACCCGAGCGGTGCCGGTACTGTCGGTTGAGGCGTCCGTGCCCCGCGCACGGACGGACCGCAGGATGAACGCCCCGGTCGCGCTCACGGCGTGAGCTCGAACACCTCGCTCTCGGCCAGGGGTGCGAACCCCCGCGCGACGAGCGCCCCGAGCTCCTCGGGCGGCGGCGCGGGGGCGGTGGTCCGCGCCCGCTCGACCCCGAGTCCCTGGAGCCAGCCCAGCGCAGACGCGAGGAGCTCCGACACCGTGTCCGGGATCGCGGCCGGGGAAACCACCCAGGGACCGAGAAACCCCACCCGCTCGTCGCGCCGATGCGTCGCGCCCGCGACGCCGAGCAGCTCGCGCCTCGCGCCGATCACCCACACCGCGCGGTCGAGGTCGATCGCCGGGTCCCGGAAGACCCCGCCCTGAAGGTCCAGGAACGGCACCGGGACCGGCGGCGGGCTCGGCTCCGGGTGCCTCGCCTGGAACAGCTTCTGCGCCGCCGGGAGGTCCGCGCGGCGGAAGGCACGGACCGCGGACGACGCGGCCGGTGCCCGGTCGTTCGCCGTGACTGGCCGGTGGAAGACGAGCCGACGCCAGCGGACCTTGCCGCGCCGGACCGCGATCGCCCGCAGGTCGGCCCGGGCCGTCGGCACGTCCAGGAGGAAGCCCGAGGCCCGACGGATGCGGAACCACTGGGCGACCGAGTCGAACAGCCCTCCCAACGCCCCGGCGTCGACGGCTCCCGGCGCGACCACCGGGACGGCGTACCGCTGGTCGGCCTCGGAGCGCGCGTACGCCCAGCCCGTCACCCGGCCCCCGTCGGAGGCGACCCAGGCGGCATCGTCCGGCCCCCGGGAGAACCGCCCGCGGCCGACGGAGAGCCGGTGCAGGACCCGGTCGACGTCCGAGAGCGACACGGGAGAGGTCTCCCGGTACCACCCGCCCGCGTCGAGCCAGAGCGCCCGCGCTGCCTCGGCGTCGGCGGCCACGAACGGTCGAACGGCCACGGCGGCTCACGCCACCGGCGGAGCGCCGGGAGGAGGCGGGGAGAGCATCGGGAGCGCGACGGCCGGGGCGCCGTCCGGGAGCCGGACGAGCGCGCCGCCGCGACCCAGGAGGAGCGGGCGGGCGACCCGGGCATCGATCTCGTCCACGGCGCGCGACAGCCGGTCCAGCACGTCGGCGGAGAGCTTCCGCCGGAGCCGCGCGAGCCGGGACTCCCAGCCGAACCGGAACTGCTCCCACCGGTAGAGCGGCTCGGGGTACGCGGCTTCGTACAGCAGCGAACGGCCCCCGGCGCGCCCCGTGGAGCGCGGCCGGCCGCGGAGCCGGTCGCGCACCGACTCGTAGAACCGGGTACCCGGCACGGGGACGGCGATCGAGACCGAGTACTCCTCGGGCGAGAACCGGCGGAACAGCTGGAGGGTCGCCTCGATGTCGTCGAGCGTCTCGCCGGGGTAGCCCAGCATGAGGAACCAGAACTGCCGGACGTCGTGCGCCCGCAGGCTCGCGGCGACCCGCTCCACCTGCGCGAGCCGGGTGCCGCGGTTCATCAGGTCGAGCATCTTCTGGCTCCCGGACTCGACACCCAGGTACACCCGCTCGAGCCCGGCCGCGCGCATCCGGTTCAGCAGGTCCGGCTTGAGGAGGTCGACCCGGGCCAGGCATTCGAACCGGACCCGGGGGCCCTCCGCGACCATTCGGTCGAGCAGCTCCTCGATCCAGGGCCGGTAGATCCCGAACACGTCGTCGCAGAACCGGATGTAATCGACGCGGTACCGGTCGACGAGCGCGCGCAGCTCGGCCAGCACGCGCCCCGGCGACTGCTGGCGGAACGTCCGGCCGAAGGTCGGCTTGGAGCACCACGAGCAGTCGAACGGACACCCCCGGGACGTTAGCAGGGCGGCCCGCCGTTCGCCGGTCTTCCGCTGCCACGCCCCCAGATACGCCTCCATGTCGATGAGGTCCCAGGCCGGCAGCGGCAGTTCGTCCAGGTTCCGGAGGAACGGACGGGGCGGCCCGCGGACCGTGCGGCGTCCGACGCGGGCCACGGTCCCGGGCACGCCGCCGAACGGCTTCCCGTCGCGGGCCCGAGTGGCCACCTCCACGATCGTCGTCTCGCCCTCGCCGGGCACCACGACGTCGAACCCTCCGTCCAGGTAGCCGTCCGCGCGCGTCGCGGCGTCGGGCCCCCCCGCGACCGCGACGGCGTCCGCTGACCGCGCGAGCGCGGCCACCTCGAGCGCCCGCGGCAGCGTGAGCGTCTTCGTGTGGACCCCGACCAGGTCGGGGTGGAACCGCTCGATCCGGCGCGCGACCGGCCCGGTGTCCCGGGCGAAGGTGAGGTCGACGATCTCGACCTCGGTCCCGTGTCCCCGAAGCCACGCCGCGAGCGTGAGGAGGCCGAGCGACGGGTACAGCTCGACGAACTTGCGCTCCATCGGGTCCTCGCGCGCGACGTACGGGTCGACCAGCAGCACGCGGGGGGCGACGCCGTCTCCGCCCCGGCGACCGGACGCGGGGGTCGGCTCAGCCACGGAGCGCCCTCCGCCGGGGAAGCGGCCGGCCGCCGCGCAGCGCCCCGACGGGGCAGTACGGGACGCACCAGCCGCACCGCGTGCAGTTCGACAGCACCCGAAGACGGTCCGCGCGGAGCTCGAGGGCGTTCGGCGGACAGACCGCGAGGCAGAGGCCGCAGGCGACGCAGACGTCCGGGTCGACCGTCACGGGGGGCGGCTCCGGCACGGACCTACGCCCCGGCGCTCCCGGGCGACGGCCCGTCCGGATGGAGCGCCTTCCCCAGCGCCGTGAACCCCGTGAGCGCGCACTTGAGCCGAACGGGGGAGAGCGGAATCCCGAGCATCTGGAGGACGTCGTCCCGGGAGAGCTTCGCGACCTCCGCGACCGGCTGCCCGGCGAGCTTCTGGGTGAGCATCGACGCGCTGGCCATCGAGATCGCGCAGCCGTCGCCGGAGAACCGCACCTCCTCGACGAGGGCGCGGCCGGGGTCGAGCCTCAGGTCGATCCGGATATGGTCGCCGCAGAGCGGGTTGCTCTCCTCGCCCGTGAGGTCGGGGTGGGCGAGCTCCCCGAAGTTCTTCGGGTGGCGGTAATGCTGGAGAATCCGCTCCTGGTACATGTCGTAGGCCATCGTCGACCTCCGCCGGAACGGACGAGGTAAGGGACGCCGGGAAACTTATAAAAGGCGACCGACGCGCGGGCGACTGGCCCTACGCGCGCCCCCGGGCCGGGGCCCGGGTCGGCTCCAAGAGGCGGTCGTACCGGTGGTCGACCACCCGGGCGAGCGACGCGATCCGGTCGGACTCGACCTCGATCTGCCGGAGGTGCTCCTCGATGGTGCCGAGCACCGACGCCCGAGGGCCGTTGCCGCCGGACGGGGGCTCCGCCTGACCGACCGTGCCCAGGATCGCCCGTCGACCGTCGTGCGCGAACAGGAACGGATAGACCTGACAGCGCTCCGTCAGCGCGCGCAGCAGCTCGGCCGGACGGGCCGGAGGGATGAACTCGCCGTGCAGGAACACCACCTGGTCCGCCCGCCGGTCGCGGTAGGCGGGCAGGACCGCGAAGTCCGGGAGCGCCCGATGGAGCACCCAGCCGTCCGAGAGGAGCCGTCGCTCCGGGCGGGTGAGCCCGAGGAGGCCCAGGTAGTGGCCCGAGCGTCCCTCGAGCTCCGCGACGATCGGGCGGAGGACCAGGTCGTGGGCGGCCCGCCGCAGTCCCGGGGACGCGTCGCCCGTGGGAGTGCGGGCGCCCGGAGGGAACGGCGGCGCGAGCGGCCGAGGGTACGCGGTGATCCCGGACAGCCCCGCCAGATGGGACCAGACCCCCTCGTAGTCGAAGTACAACGGCACCGCCTCGGGCGTCGTCCCCGTCGTGAGGACGAAGGCGCCCGGCCGGGTCGGGTCGTCGTTGAGCCCCGCGGCGGTCCGCGCCGCCTCCGCGCCCGACCGGTGGAGGAAGATGCCGAACAGGAGCTGGGAACTCGCCCAGAGCACGACGTTGGAGTCGAGCCGGCTCCATCGCTCCATGAGCGGGGTCGCGCGGTCGGCGTACGGCCGGGCCACCGCGACCGTGATCGCACCGAAGCCGAAGCACCCGGGGTGCGGCACGAACCGGACCCGGAGCCACCCCTCCTCGTACGCGCGGCGCCGGACGGCATGATACGTCGAGCGCGGGAGCCGGGTCTCCTCCAGGAGCTCGTGCTCGCCTTCCGCGGGACGCGCGACGAGGGCCCGGATGAGCCTCGCCTCCGCGTCGGTGAGTGCGCGCAACTCCTCGCTCTCCGACCGACCGGGACCGAGTCCAGCCTACCGGCGCCGGCGTTGGACATCTCTTGATGTAAGCCTGTCGGCCGTTACCGGCAGCGGACGCCCCCGCGGGGCGCCCCGAGGAGGCCCGACCGACCATGCACGCACCGGACCGAGCATCCGCCCGACGCCGATCGCTCCCGCTCGTGGCCGCCGTCGTGGCCGTCGCGGCGACGATGACGATGCTGTTCGCACTGCCCGCCGTCGCCGGGGTCGGGGGCGCCACACCGGCCGGCCTGTCGGCCCAGACCTACACGGCGAACGGGAACGTCCAGACCTGGGCGTTCGGCGGCACCCGCACGGTCAACTCGAACCTCACGGTCACGAACTCGACCGGTGCCGGGTTCGAGCTCACCTATCACGCCTATTACGGCTGGACCGAGGTGCTCACGCAGACCAACAGCACCACGAACGCCTCGATCTTCCAGCTCGAAGCCCAGCGCGACGCGCTCACCATCCTGTACATCGACTTCAAGGTGTGCGCCACGTCGTGCGCGACTCCGACCAGCCAGGGGAACTTCTCTGCCCAGGCGACGGCCGCCGCGACGGCGTTCGGCAACTTCACCCGGAACGGCACCGTGACCGTCCAGGGCCAGGCCGTCCCGGCGGTCGGGATCCTGAACGCGTCGGGCAGCCGGCAGGAGAACCTGTCGGCCCGGCTCGTCCTCACCGACGCCCTTGGCAACTCCCGCGGCTGGTCGCTCGTCGTCGGCTCGTACGCCGAGGCGGCGGTGTCGCTCTCGCCGGAGCTGGGGCTGATCCCGTACAACCTCACCCCGGGCGAGCACTGGTCCAGCACGTCGACCTACGTGCTCACCGGCAGCTCGGCCGTGACGGCGAACCTCACCGGTCCGGCCGGCCGCAGCAGCGTCTGGACCGGCGGCGGCACGCTCGACAGCACCGGCACGGTCATCGTCGTCGGGGCGTACACCGCGAACCTGAACCTGAAGGACGGGGCGCACACCCGGATCGTCGTGTTCTCGCTCACGGGACCGTTCGACCTCGATGACGGGGTCATGCTGGTCCCGAACGCGGGCGACGTGCTGAGCGGCGCCTCGCTCGGAGCTGGCGCCCCCGGGCTCGGCATGGGTCCGACGGCGGCCACCTCGGCGGTCGACTACGACCCGTCGGCCGGTCACTTCGGCGTGGACGCGGCGGCGACCTCCTACGGGCCCGCGGTCGCGGGCGCGGGCGCCACCGCGGGCATCGGCCCGGACGCGGTTCCGGCCTCCGCCTCTCCGACGGTCCAGGGTCAGCCGATGGCGCCGAAGGCCGCCGAGGAGCTCGGCTCGAGCCTCGTGCACGGCCACGCCGTCACCTACCCCGCGACCGGCTCGCTCCCGTGGAGGGCGATCGTCGTGGTCGGCGCCATCGCGGGAATCGCCGTGCTCGCGATCGCGCTGGTGACGACGGGCGCGGGCCGGCGCCCGCGAACTCCCCCGGCCGCGCAGTACCCGCCCGCCACGGCCCCCCCGGTCCCTCCGGGAGCCGCGGGCACCCCCGCTCCACCGCCGGCGAACCCGCCGCCGCAGCCGTCGGACCCGCTCCGGAACCTGTGGTGAAGGACGGTCGACAGCGAATCGAACCGGACGTTGAACGACGGGGGTGGCCTGTCCCCCGGGCTACCCCCGATAACCCCTTCCCGAACCTCTTTTTTCGGGGCTGGCGGAGGAATCCTTCCCGGCCGCCGCACACGCTATAAACACGAATCCGTGTGTAAATTCGATGGAGAGCGGCGGGGCGGGTTTTGACCGCTGGTTCGAGCCGTCCCAGGTCGAGGAGCTGTCGCACGGTCTCGGCGAGCCGGCGGCGGAGACCCGGCTCCGGCAGGACGCCCTCCAGTCGTTCCGCGAGCTGCCGTTCGAGCCCAGCCCGCTGTACCGCAAGTACGTCTACCTCTCCGGCGTGAACCTCTCCGCGGCGAGCCCGCTCGTGCGGGGCCCGCCGGTGGGGCTCCCCGCCGGGACCCCGACGGTCCTGCGGGTGGTCCACGACGCCTCGGGGACCCGGGTCGAGCTGCCGGAGGAGCTCCGCGCCGCCGGAGTGACCGCCGAGGCGCTCCCCGCGGTCGCCGGCTCGCTCGACGGCCGGTACGCGGGGTTCCTGGAGGGACTCGACCCGAAGGGGCCCCGGTCCGACAAGCTCGAGGCGCTCTCCGTGGCGCTGATGAACCGGGGGGTGGACCTCACGGTGCCGGACGACTGCCCGGTCCCCGTCCACGTGCAGGACCTGACGGTGTTCTCGCGGCCGAACGAGATCCTCTCGGTGCGCCGCCGGATCCGCGCCGGACGGCACGCCCAGGTCGTCGCGAGCGAGGAGGTGTACAGCACGCCGGCCGAAGGGGGCCAGCGGTTCTACGGCTCGCTCGCCTCGGTGCAGACCGGCGACGAGGCGCGCGTCGCGTACCTCACGGTGCACGCGCCGGACGCCCGGCTGTTCTCGGCCTACTCCCGCCACGCCGTCACCGGTCGCGCGACGCAGCTCGCGTGGGTCTGGGCGGGACTGGGCGGGTTCCGGACCCGCAGCCGCAACTTCTCGGACGTCGCGGGCAACGGCGGCGACGTCGCGGACCTCCAGGCGTTCTACGGGGACGGCCAGCAGTCGTTCGACAGCTACGTCCAGATCACCCACCAGGGGACCGACACGCACGGCCAGTCGATCACGCGCGGGATCTTCCGGGACGAGGCGCGCGGCGTGAGCCGCGGGCTGGCCCGCATCGAGAAGGAGGCGCGGAAGACGGTGAGCTACCTCTCCGAGCACGCGATGCTGCTGTCGCGCCAGGCACGCTCCGACACGATCCCGGTGCTCGAGATCCTCTGCCGGGACGTGAAGGCGACGCACTCGTCCTCCGTCGCGCCGGTCGACCCGGAGCGGGTGTTCTACCTCGAGTCGCGCGGCATCCCCGCGCCGGACGCCGTGCGCATGATCAGCGAAGGGTTCCTCGGCTACGTTCTCGACCGGGCGCCGATCGCCGACCTCGCGGGCCGGCTCGCCCCGCACCTCGCCGCCCGGTGGGAGCGCCGGCCGATCGTCTGGGCGGACGGGGCCTACCCGGTTCTCGCGCCGCTCGAGGTCCTGGGGGCCGAGGGCGCCAAGGAGTGGCGGTTCGACACGAAGCTGCGCTGACGCGCACCGACCGGCCCGCGCGGGGACGCCGGGCGCGGCCCCGGTGAGCGGGGGGCGCGGAGGCGGCCGGCCCTACCCGACCGCGCCGGTCATCTCGAGCTGGATGAGCCGGTTCAGCTCGAGCGCGTAGTCCATCGGGAGCTCCTTCGCGAACTCCGCGAGGAAGCCCATCAGGATGAGGTGGATCGCGTCGCTCTCGGAGAGGCCGCGGCTCATGAGGTAGAAGATCTGCTCCTCGCCGATCTTCCCGACGACCGCCTCGTGGGTGATCGTCGCGTCCTGTTCGTGGATCTCGTTGTACGGGTACGTGTCGGACCGGCTGTCGTCGTCCGGCAGGAGCGCGTCGCACCGGACCGCCGCCTTCACACCGGACGCGCCGCGCGCGACGCGCAGGAGCCCGCGGTAGCTCGTCTGCCCGCCGCGGATGGCGATCGACTTCGAGACGATCTTGCTCGACGTGTCCGGCGCCAGGTGGACCGCCTTCGCGCCGGAGTCGATGACCTGGCCCTGGGAGGCGAAGGCGACCGACAGGATGTCGGCGCGCGCCCCGCGGCCCTTCAGGTAGACCGAGGGGTACTTCATCGTCACCTTCGAGCCCATGTTCCCGTCGACCCACTCGACGAGCGCCGCCTCCTGGGCGACGGCCCGCTTCGTGACGAGGTTGTAGACGTTCTTCGACCAGTTCTGGACGGTCGTGTACCGCACCTTCGCGTACGGCTCCGCGACGACCTCGACGACCGCGGCGTGGAGCGAGTCGGTCGAGTAGACCGGCGCCGTGCACCCCTCGATGTAGTGCACCTTCGCCCCGCGGTCGGCGATGATCAGCGTGCGCTCGAACTGCCCCACGTTCCGCGCGTTGATGCGGAAGTACGCCTGGAGCGGGATCCCGGCGTCCACCCCGGGCGGCACGTAGACGAAGCTCCCGCCGGACCAGA
Organism: Thermoplasmata archaeon; assembly: GCA_030037265.1. Taxonomy (GTDB): domain Archaea; phylum Thermoplasmatota; class Thermoplasmata; order Lutacidiplasmatales; family UBA184; genus JAKIWV01. The sequence goes on from JASHRQ010000144.1 coordinate 8,624, forward strand.
CCGCCGAGTTGAGGGCCGAGAACTTGTTGTCGTTGAACGGCACGACGGTCCCGAAGTACTTCCGGACGAGGTCCGGGTACTCGCGCACCGCGGTGTCGGTGTCGGTGAAGACGACCCCCTTCTTCGCGAGGTCCTCGCGGATCTTGTGGTAGACCGTCCCCGAGTCGTACTGCGCCCCGACGCCCCCGAAGAACTCGCGCTCGGCCTTCGGGATCCCGAGCCGCTCGAAGGTGTTCTTGATGTCGGCCGGCAGGTCCTCCCACTTCCGCTTCGTCTCCCCCTCGGCGAGCGGATTGGCGTAGTACGTGTAGCCGTCGAAGTCGATGTCCGAGAGGTCCGGGCCCCAGTCCGGCATCGGCCGGTTCACGAACTCCTCGTACGCCCGGAGCCGGTAGTCGAGCATCCACTGGGGCTCGCTCTTGAGGCGGGAGATCTGCTCCACGATCTCCCGGGAGAGCCCCTGGGCGGTCCGTACCTTGTACGTCTCGGGGTTCTTGAAGTCGTAGCGCGTGTAGTCGAGCGGCTGGAACTCCGCGGCGGTCTGCGCCATGCCGTTCTCCCCCCGGAGAATTCCATCACTCCTACGTATTTAAACGAGGCGTAGCGGCGGCGCGGACGCCCTTCTGCCGGCGGTGGGAGACGGGGGGTGTCGCGCCTCCCGCGAACAGCGCTCGCGCCTTCTCCAGAGCGTGGAACAGCTGGTCAACCTCGTCCTCGGTGTTGTACAGGTGGACGCTCCCGCGGGTCAGCGCCGGCACCGCGAGCCGCTCCATGAGCGGCTGGGCGCAGTGATGCCCCGCCCGCACCGCGACCCCCTCCGCGTCCGCGACCGCGGCCACGTCGTGCGGATGGATGCCGCGGAGCGCGAACGAGAAGACGCTCGCATGCCCCTCGGCGAGCGGGGGTCCGTACACCGTGAGATCCGGGCCGAACTCCTCCGCCCGGCGGTACGCGCGCGCGAGCAGCCGACGCTCGTGCTCCGCCATCGCCTCCCAGCCGACGGCCTCCAGGTAGTCGGCCGCGGCCGCGAGACCCACCGCCCCCGCGACGTTCGGGGTCCCGGCCTCGAAGCGCGCCGGCGGGTCGCGGAAGGTGACCCGGTCCGGGTGGACCTCGCGGATCATCTCTCCCCCGCCCATGAACGGGGGCAGCGCGTCGAGCCGTTCCCTCCGGCCCCAGAGGACCCCGATCCCCATCGGGCCGAGCATCTTGTGGCCGGAGAACGCGACGAAGTCGACGCCCAGCCGCTCGACGTCGATCGGCCGGTGGGGCGCCGACTGCGCCGCGTCGAGCACCACGACCGCGCCGTGGTCCCGCGCCTCGCGGGCGACCTCCGCGACGGGGTTCACGGTGCCGAGGACGTTCGACACGTGCGCGAGGGTGACCACCTTCGTTCGGGGGCCCCACGCGCGGGCGTACTGCTCGGTCCTGAGCCGGCCCGCGTCGTCGATGTCGATGAACGTGAGCTCGACCCCGCGGCGCTCCCGCACGAGCTGCCACGGGACGATGTTCGAGTGGTGCTCCATGATCGTCGGGAGCACCCGGTCGCCCCGCTCGAGCGTCGAGTGGCCGAGCCCCTGCGCGACCAGATTGAGCCCCTCCGTCGTGCCGCGGACGAACACCACCTCCGACGGGTCGCGCGCGTGCAGGAACCGGGCCATCCGCTCGCGCGCGCCCTCGTAGGCGTCGGTCGCTTCCTCGGAGAGCGCGTAGACGCCGCGGTGCACGTTCGCGTTGGTCCGCTGGTAGAATCGCCGTTCGGCCTCGAGGACCGGCCGCGGCTTCTGCGACGTCGCGGCGGAGTCGAGGTACGCGAAGGGCCGGCCGTGGAACGTCCGGTCGAGGATCGGGAAGTCCTTCCGGATCCGGTCCACGTCCATCGGTCGGTCCCGGTCTCCCGCTCCCGCCCGGCTCAGGCCGACGTCGTCGGCTTCACCCAGTCGTAGCCGCGGGACTCGAGCTCGACGGCGAGCTCCTTGCCTCCGGAGAGCGCGACGACTCCGTCGACCATCACGTGGACCCGGTCGAGCGGGACGTACTTGAGGATCCGCTGGTAGTGCGTGATCACGACGATCCCCATGTCGGGGTTCGCCTTCGCGACCTTCGCGACCGTCTCGCCGACCGCCTTCACCGCGTCGATGTCGAGCCCGGAGTCCGGCTCGTCGAGGATCGGGAAGACGGGCCGGAGCGTCGCCATCTGGAGGATCTCGGACCGCTTCTTCTCGCCGCCCGAGAACCCCTCGTTGAGCGAGCGCTTGAGGAACGACGCATCCATCGACAGCGCGGAGAGGCCCTCCTGCACCGCCCGGTCGAAATCGGCGGTGTCGACGTCCGGGCCCGGGTGGCGCTGCGCGTAGGCGGTCCACAGGAACTTCGCCATCGACAGCCCGGACACTTCCTGCGGGTACTGGAAGCCCAGGTAGATCCCGAGCCGGGCGCGCTTGTCGACGGTGAGCGGCAGGATGTCCTGCCCGTCGAACAGCACCTTCCCGGAGGTCACCTTGTACTTCGGGTGGCCCATGATGCAGTAGCCGAGCGTCGTCTTGCCCGAGCCGTTCGGGCCCATGATCGCCGACAGCTCGCCGGAGCGGAACTCGAGCGAGACGCCCTTCAGGATCTCCTTGCCCCCGACCTCGGCGTGCAGGTCTCGGACCGCCAGGGTGTGCGGGGTCGGCGGCGGAGTCGACATCGCTCGTTCCGAACGGAGCGATGGGGGGTCCCTATTAAAGCATATTGCGGTGAGTAAATCAGGAAAGGAGATATAGCGCGCGAACGATGGACCGGCGCGGTCGATGAGCGCCGGCGACCTCGTGCTGTCCGAGGGAACTCGGGGAAAGATCCTGGAACGGCTCGCCTCCGCTCCGCGTACCGCCCGCGACCTCGCGGAGAACCTCGGCATCCAGGAGAGCGCGGTCCGGGGGCACCTCGACCGGCTCGAGGACCGGGGACTCGTCCATCCGACGTTCTACCGCGAGGGCGTGGGCCGGCCGAAGAAGCGCTACGCCCTCACGTCGCAGGGCTTCGACCTGTTCCCCCGTCGCTACGAGTTCCTGCTCGACGCGGTGATGGAGGAGCTCCTGTCGCGCGAGGGCGAGGGGTACACCTCGGCGCTGTTCGCCGAGGCCGCGCGTCGGATGGCCGGGCAGATCGCGAGCCGGATCCCCGCGAGCCTCCCGCGCGAGGCGCGGGCGCGCGCCGTCGCGGACGCGCTGAACCAGCTCGGATTCCGCACCGAGGTGGAGACGACGCCCACCGGGGAGATGCGGATCGTCCGGACGAACTGCGTCTTCCGCCACAACGCGCTCACGCACGCCTACCTGCTCTGCGAGGTGTTCGACAAGTACCTCACCGAGGGGATCGTCGGCCAGTCCGGGTTGCAGCTCGAGGAGTCGATCACCCGCGGCGGGCTCAAGTGCACGCATCTGATCCAGCTCCACTGACCGCCGGGGGGGACCGAGCCTCGGGGGCCGTGCGTCCCGAGACGGTGCTCGACGCGCTCGTCCAGCGCGTCGGCCACACCCCGCTCGTGCCGCTCGCCCGCGTCGGACGGGGGCTGCCGCCCGGCGTCGGGCTCTGGGCGAAGGCCGAGTTCCTGAACCCGACCGGGTCCGTGAAGGACCGGGCGGCGCTCGCGATCGTGCGCTCGGCGCTCGAGGCCGGCGCGCTGGACGGCGGCCGCACGCTGCTCGACGCGTCGAGCGGCAACACCGGCATCTCGTACGCGTGGCTTGGCGCCCGGCTCGGGTTCCCGGTCGAGGTCTGCCTCCCGAGCAACGCGAGCCCGGGACGGATCCGGCGGCTCCGCGCGTACGGCGCGACGGTCGTCTTCACCGACCCGACGGAGGGGACCGACGGGGCGCAGCGGGAGGCGCGCCGCCGGGCGGAGTCGGCCCCGACGCGGTACTACTACGCCGATCAGTACCACCATCCGGCGAACCCCGGGGCGCACTTCACCGGCACCGGCCCCGAGGTCTGGGCCGAGGTCGGGGATCGACTGACGCATTTCGTCGCCGGCGTCGGCACCGGCGGGACGCTCACCGGCACCGGCCGGTTCCTGAAGCAGGTCTCGCCCGCCGTCCGGGTGGTCGGCGTCGAACCGGACGGCCCGTTGCACGGGCTCGAGGGGCTGAAGCACCTCCCGTCGTCGCAGCGCCCGGGGACGTACGACCCGTCGGTCGTCGACGAGACCGTGCGGGTCCCGACGGAGCGGGCCCAGGTCATGGCCCTCCGGCTGGCCCGGGAGGAGGGGCTCCTCGTGGGGACCTCGGCCGGCGCCGCGGTCGTCGGCGCGCTCGAGGTCGCGTCGCGGACGGCCGGCCCCGCCGTCCTCGTCACGGTCCTTCCGGACGGCGGCGACCGGTACCTCTCGGACGCCTACTGGGCCGCGGTATGACCGACGTGGAGCTCGGCGCCGGGCTCGCGGAGGAGGTCCGCCGGCACGGCGAGCGGGCGTACCCCGAGGAGGCGTGCGGCTTCCTCGTCGGGGAGGCCGCGAGCGCGTCCGGAACCGCCCGACGACGCATCGTGCGCGTCGAGTCGATGGAGAACCGCGTCGGCGACCAGCGGACCCGGCGGTTCGTCATCCCTCCCGACGAGGTCCGACGGTTCGAGCGCTCGCTCGAAGGCAGCCACGAGCTCCTGGTCGGCTTCTACCACTCGCACCCGGACCACCCGGCGGTCCCCTCGCAGTTCGACCAGGAGCACGCCTGGCCGTGGTACACCTACCTCGTCCTCTCGGTCGCGCACGGGAGGGCCGACGAGCTCGGCGCCTTCGAGCTCGACCCCGATGAGCGACGCTTCCGCCCCGTGGAGTGCACGGTCGACGCGCCCCCGCTCCCGCGGGAGTGAAGGGGGGGTAACCGAGGGAGTAATACCGCACCCCCGTGAGCGCCATGATGGCTACCGTCCCGGTCCGCATCCCGACCCCGCTCCGCTCGTTCGTGGGCGGGGCCGCGGTCGCCGAGGTGGAGGCGACGACGCTCGGGGGCGCCCTGCGCGCGCTCGTCGCGCGGCACGGGGCGCTCGAGAAGCACCTCTACTCCGCCGACGGCACGCTCCGGAACTTCGTGAACGTCTACGTGAACGACGAGGACATGCGCCAGCTCGACGGCCCGGCGACGCCGCTGCGGGCCGGCGACACCGTCACGATCGTCCCCGCGATCGCGGGCGGGTCGCCCGGCCCGTCGGCGGCGGCCCCCGCGCGACCGGCCGCGGTCGGTCCGGCGGTCGGAGGGGACGGAGAGCCTCGCCTCACGCCGGACCAGCTCCGTCGCTACAGCCGCCACCTGCTCCTGCCGGAGATCGGGGTCGAGGGGCAGAAGAAGCTCCGGGCCGCGAAGGTCCTCCTGGTCGGCGCCGGGGGGCTCGGCGCCCCGGCGGCGCTGTACCTCGCCGCGGCGGGGGTAGGCGAGCTGGGGCTGGTCGATTTCGACGTCGTCGAAGCATCGAACCTCCAGCGCCAGGTGCTGTTCAGCACGGCCGACATCGGGCGGCCGAAGCTCGACGCCGCCCGCGACCGGCTGACCGGCCTCAACCCGGACGTCGTCGTGCGGCCGTTCCCGCACCGGCTCACCGGTGACAACGCGCTCGAGGTCCTGCGTCCGTACGACGTGGTCGTCGACGGGACGGACAACTTCCCCACCCGGTACCTCGTGAACGACGCCTCGGTGCTCCTCGGGAAGCCGAACGTCTACGGCTCGATCTACCGGTTCGAGGGCCAGGCGAGCGTCTTCGACGCGCGCCGGGGGCCGTGCTACCGGTGCCTGTATCCGGAGCCTCCGCCGCCCGGCCTCGTGCCGTCGTGCGCGGAGGGCGGCGTGCTCGGAGTGCTGCCGGGGCTCATCGGGACCCTCCAGGCGATCGAGACCGTGAAGCTCCTCACGGGCGCCGGGGAACCGCTGTACGGGCGGCTCCTCCTGTTCGACGCGCTCGCGATGCGGTTCCGCGAGCTGCGCCTCCAAAAGAACCCGGACTGCGTCCTGTGCGGCCCGCACGCGACGCAGCACGGCCTCATCGACTATCCGGCGTTTTGCGGCGTCGGGGCCGAGCCGGAGGCCCCGGCGGCGGGGCTGCCGACCATCTCGCCGACGGAGCTCGCGGCACGGCTCGCCGCCGACGACCCGCCGTTCGTGCTGGACGTCCGCGAGCCGAACGAGTGGGAGATCGGCCGGATCCCCGGCGCGACGCTCATCCCGCTCGGCGAGCTGCCGAACCGGCTGACCGAGCTCACCCGCGCCCGGGAGGTGGTCGTGTACTGCCGGACCGGCGGCCGGTCGCGTCGGGCCGTCCAGCTGCTGCTCGACCTGGGGTTCACCCGCGTCGAGAACCTGGAGGGCGGTCTCCACGCCTGGTCGGACCAGGTCGACCCGAGGATCCCGAAGTATTAGCCGGGTCGCGGCCCGGCTCCTCAGGACCCCCGGCCATCGGGGCGTCCGAACGGTCGGCGCGGACCGACCGGCGCTTCGGCCGCTGCCGCCGGGGACCGCCGGATCCGCGCGGGCGCGGGCCGCGGGACCCGGGCGGGCGTTGCGGCGCCAACCATAGGTTCATTATCGATGAGCCGGTTCGCGGGCCATGCGCCGGTCGCGGCCGTACCGGGCCCGGTTTCCCGACGTGGGCCGACGCCTTTCCCGGGCGTCCGCGGCCCTCGCCGTGGCGTTCCTGCTCCTGCCGTTCGCGACGACGGCGGCCGCCGAGGCGGCCCCCGCGCCCGTGACGCCCGCGCTCGCGGCGAGCAGCTCCTCGCTCGCCGGCGCGCTCTACTGGAACGGCAAGGACGCCGCCACGGCCGGCTCGCCGGGCACGGCGTTCTCCTGGTCGTTCGCCAACGTGGCGACCGTGAAGTTCGACTGGACCTCGCTCCCGGGCGTCAGCGTCTCGGGGATCTCCCAGGCGGACCTGTACGTGCTGCTGCTCGGCATCCCCGTCTACACGAAGACCCAGGTCGAGTCGACCCCGCTCTCCGCGCTGGCGGGTTCGATCACCATGACGTACGACCTGACCCAGTACCGCTGGTTCGTCCAAGGGCTGTACGAGCTCAAGGGAGCGCTGGAGGACCCGAACGGCAGCGTCGTCTGGAGCGAGACGTTCTACGTCCGCGCCACCGTTCCGTTCGACGTCACCGTCGCGACGGTCGCGTTGCTGCTCATCGTCGTGGCCGAGCTGTACATGATCGTGACCGTCGGCCCGCGGGCCGCCGACAAGACCCGAGCCCAGGCGATGAAGAGCGCCTCGACCGGCGCCGAACCGCCCCCGCCGTCGCCCCCGCCGTCGGGAGGGTCGTGAGATGGGCGCCGGGTCGAGCGCGGCGGGGAGCGGCGTCATCGTCGGGATCTGCATCGTCCTCCTCGCGCAGCAGCTGGGGATCCTCGACCTCAGCTCGGTCCTGACGGGGCTCATCTATCTCATCGTCTTCGCCGTCGTCTTCGGAATCTTCTTCGGGATCATCGGCTCCGCGCTCGGCCGGCGCTACCTGCGCCAGCACTCCGGCCTCTCGGAGTGGAAGGGCACGGCCGCCTCGGCGGCCGCGGCGAAGGCGGGGGCCGCCTCCGGCGAGGAAGAGCCGACCCAGTCGAACTGAAGGGCCGGCCCGGGTCCCGCTCAGGCCGGCGGCTCCGGCCGGTCGAAGTCCGGGTGGTACGACCGCACCCGGCGGGAGAGCTCCTCGAGGAACGCGGACGGGTCCTTCGGGGAGATGAACAGCGGCACGCCGGTGCCGCCGGTCACGAGGATCCCCTCCGAGACGGTGTGCACGGTGTCGAACGAGCCGATCCGGGGGCTCCACATCCGTCCCCGCCAGCCCCAGCTGCCGACCAGGCCCACGGGGGCCAGGTCGCGCAGGCTGATCGGCTCCGCCTGCCGGATCTCGGTGAGGTCGATGCGCCGGCTCCCGAACAGCCGGCCGGCGACGAGACGACGGGCGTCGAGCCGGTAGTGGGTCGAGAGGTACCGCGCGAGGTAGATCGCGAGGGCCGCGATGAGCAGCTCCGAGAGCCACGCCTCGTGCGGCCGGAGGGTGCCGAGGTAGGTGAGGAGGAGCGCGAGCGCCGCATAGAACCCGATCACGCCGTACGACCAGCGGGCGCCCATGCGCCACGCGGGCGGGAGCGCCGCGGCCCCGACCGGCGCGCTGGCGGCGTTCACCGCTCTTCCCTCCATCGGCCCACCCGACCCCCGCGCCGTCCGCGGACCCTCCGGGCCGTCGCGGCCCGGGGGCTCGCGCGGGACTCACGCCGCGGGCTCGTAGTAATACTCCCCCTGGGCGCGCTGCTCGCGGTCGAGCACCGAGTTCTCCTGGTTGATGCGGGGCCGGAGCGTCTCCGGGTCGCGGCGGAACGTGATCTCGACGCCGCGCAGGAGCCGATTCATCCCCTCGCGCATCGTGAACGGGCCCTCGCCCCGCCCCCCGGGGACGCCGTCGGACGGGTTCGGCTGGAACACCATGAGCCCGTCGCACGCGAGGTCGAGGAAATAGACGTCGTGGTCGGCGACGAGCGCCGTCGCCCCCTCCCGCTCGACGCGCCGCCGGACCAGCCGCGCCATCGCCATCCGCTCGTCCGAGTCGAGGTACGCGGACGGCTCGTCCAGGAGATACAGCGTCGACCGCCGGGCGAGCGCGAGGGCAACGGCCGCCCGCTGGAGCTCCCCCCCGGACAGGTCCGGGAGCGCGACGTCGAGCACCCCGTCGAGTCGGAGCGCGGGCACGAGCTCGCGCTCGAGCGCGGCGGCGTCGAAGCCCGGGTCGTTCGCGAGCCGGGTGATCCGGTCGCGGAGGCTCGCCGGCTGCGTCGCGTGGAGGTACTGGGGCTTGTAGCTCACGGTGACCCCCTCGGGCGGCGTCCCGGCCGTCGGGGGCTCGGCCCCGGCGAGCATCTTCACGAACGTCGTCTTCCCGGTGGCGTTCGGTCCCACGACCCCGACGGTCTCGCCCTTCGTGAGCGCGCCGCCCCCGACGCGGAGACGGAACGAGGGGAACTGCTTCTCGAGCGGCCCGAAGACGACGCGGGACGCGCGGAGCGCGGCCGGCTTCGGGGGATGGGCGGTGAACTGCACCGGCGTCTCCCGGAACCGGATGTTCTCGTCGCGGAGGTACCCCGTGAGGTAGGTGTTGACCGCCGAGCGCATCGGCATCGGGTGCGACACGACGCCGAACGCGGCCTCCTCCCCGTAGAACAGGTGCGCCTTCTCGGCGAGGTAGTCCAGCAGCGCGAGGTCGTGCTCGACCACGATGACGCCGTGCTCGGTGCCGAGCCGGTGGAGCACCCGCGCGATCTCGAGCCGGTGGACGATGTCGAGGTAGCTCGACGGCTCGTCGAACAGGTACAGGTCCGCCTCGGCCGCGAGGGTCCGCGCGATCGCGGCCAGCTGGAGCTCGCCACCCGAGAGGCTCGGCATCGGGTCGTCGGCGCGGCTCGCGAGCCCCACCGCCTCGAGCGCCGTCCGCGGGCGCGCGCCGGTCCCTCCCACGTACTCGGCCACGGTGACCCGCTCGTCGGAGAGCCGGTCGATGTACTGCGGCTTCACCGCCGTCCGGAGCTCGCCGCGGGCGAGCCGCTGGAAGTGGGCCTGGAGCGCCGTGCCGCGGTACTTCGCGGCCGCCCGCTCCCAGCTCGCCGGCGCGTCGTAGTTCCCCAGGTTCGGCACCTCGAGACCGGCGAGGATGCGGGCGGCCGTCGACTTGCCGGTGCCGTTGGGCCCCAGGATGCCGACGATCCCCCGGGTGGGCGGGACCGGGAGCCGGTACAGCCGGAACCCGTTGTAGCCGTACCGGTGGACGATCTCCGACTCGCTCGCCTGGGGGGTGTTCAGGATCTTGATCGCGTCGAACGGGCACTTGTGGATGCAGATGCCGCACCCGATGCACAACGTCTCGGAGATCACCGGCTTGCCCGTCGGCCCCTCGACGATGCACTCCTGGCCCATCCGGACGACCGGGCAGTACGCCTGGCACTCCCACTGGCACTCCTTCGGGTGGCACCGGTCGTCGAGCAGGATCGCGATGCGGCCCATCGGCTCACTCCCGGGGGCCCGCCGGCACGAGCCGGCCGTCGCGCATCGCGACGTGGCGGTCGGCCCGGCGGCTGACCAGCGGGTTGTGGGTCACCACGACCACCGCGGCGCCGCTCCTTCGGTGCGCCTCCTCGATGAGGTCCATCACCTGCGACGCGCGCGCGCTGTCGAGCTCGCCGGTCGGCTCGTCGGCGAGGAGGAGCGGCGGGCGGTTGGCCAGCGCGCGGGCGATCGCCACGCGCTGCTCCTCGCCCCCCGACAGCTGGTGCGGGAACGCCGCAGACCGGCCCTCCACGCCGACGCGCGCCAGGAGGTCCCGGGCGCGGTCGGTCCGTTCCGACGCCGGCACGCCGGCCGCGCGCATCGGGAGCGCGACGTTCTCGAGCGCCGTCAACGTGGGGAGGAGGTAGAACCGTTGAAAGATGAAACCGATGCCGTGGAGCCGCAGCCGGGTCCGCTCGCGCTCGGGGAGCCCCGGCACCGGCCGCCCCTGCCAGCGGAGCTCCCCCGAGGACGGGAGGTCGAGGAGGCCGAGCAGGTTGAGGAGGGTCGTCTTGCCGGAGCCGGACGGGCCCTCGACGGACAGGTAATCCCCGGGGCGGACCGCGAGCGTCACCCCGTCGAGCGCGCGCACCTCGTCCGGGGCGCCGGCGTGGAACACCCGCCGCGCCTCGACGAGCTCGACCGTCGCGCCGTCGTTCACCGGAGCGCCTCCGGGATCGACAGCGCGAGCGCGCGCCGGGTGGGCAGCAGGGCCGCGACGAGCCCCAGGACCCCGAGGGCGACCGCGAGCAGCCCGAGCGTCACCGGGTCGAACACCGCGTCCCGCGCGATCGCCGCGACGGACGACGAACCGTACCGCGCGAGCAGCACCACGACGAGGATCCCGCCGCTCATCCCCGCGACGAGGCCGGCCCCGGTGAGCGCGAGGGCCTCCGCGGCGATGCCGCGGCCGATCATCCAGCCCGAGACGCCGATCGCGCGGCGGATGCCGATCGACCGCCGGTCCTGCTCCACGCGGCGGAAGAGGATGATCGTGAGGAAGATGAACCCGACGATGAGCCCGACGGAGGAGAGCCCCAGGTAAAACCCGGTGAGCACCGCGGCCGCCGAGGCGAGGGAGGCCGCGGTTTGGGTCTGCGAGCTCACCGAGTAGTACGGCACGAGCGGCTCGATCTCGTGCGCGATCCGGGCGATCGCCGACGGGTCCGCCGCGAGGGAGGCGTTCACCGACACCTGGATCGTGTCCGCCGAATCGAGCAGCTGGCCGGACGGGCCGAGGGCGTACCCGGTGAGGGTCTGCAGGTCGGAGAGCGGCACGAGCACGACGTACAGGGCGGACGGGCCGAGCAGCGACGGGGGGAGGCCGAACGTCCCCTCGACCGTGAACCCGACCCCGGCCGACGCGTTCGCCGTCGGCGCGAGCGTGGCCATCGAGCCGTTCGCGATTCCGAGCGTTCCCGCGAGGGCGGTCGAGAGCAGGAGCTCCCGGCTCTCCGGACCGGTGTAGCTCCCGTTGGCGTAGTGCACGGTGTCGGCGGGGTCGCCGAGCGCGATCGAGCTCGGGAGCAGGGACCGGTCCGCGGCGCTCTGGGTCGCGAGGAAGGCGTCGGGCACGATCCCCTCCGCGAGCACCGGCGTCGCGCCCTGGCCGGGCGCGAACAGGTCGACCGCTACGCTGAGGATCGGCGAGGCCGCGGCGACCCCGGCGATCCGGTCGATCTCGGCGCTGAGCGCGTGGGCGTCCGAGATGCCGTGGTCCGCCGTCGTCGTGATCGAGATCTCGAAGCCGGACTGACGGATCGTCGCGAGCTCGTGCTGGAACACGCCCCCGCCGACGGAGAGCAGGACGACGGGGAGCGCCACGGCCGCCCCGACGGCCGCGACCGCGAGGATCGTCTGGGCGGTCCGGTGCCGGAGGTCGCGGAACCGACGGCCCCAGCGCGGCGCACGGGGGGTCGGCCTCATGCGGCTCGGAGCTCCTCGGCGATCGGGAGGCGGAGCGCCCGGGCGAGCGGCAGGAGGGCGGCGACGAGCCCGATGGCGAGCACCTCGAGGACCCCGAGGAGGAGGACCGTCGGGGTGAAGCTGACGAACGAAAACCCGGCCGGTAGCCCGGCGACCTCCCGGGCGAGGAACAGGTTGAGGAGGTACGCCCCGGCGAGCCCGAACGGCAGTCCGACGAGGAGGCCGAGCGCGGAGAGGCAGAGGCCCTCCTCGACGACCTGCCCGCCGACGTACGCGCGGGAGAACCCGACGACCCGCAGGAGCGCCAGCTCCCGCGTCCGGTCCTCGACGCTCATCAGGAGGACCGTCGCGGTGAACAGCGTCGCCACGAGGACGCCCACGAGCCCGACGAGGACGCCGAACGTCCGGTAGAGGTTCACGACCTGCTGGACCGCTCCCAGCACGTCCCCGAGGGTGATGAACGTCATCGATGGGAACGCGGCGGCGAGCACGGTCTGGTCCTGCCCCGGGTGGGTCGAGTCGGTGAGGTGGATGAGTACCAGCGAGGCGTAGTCGGCGGACGCGTTCGCTCCGCCGACCACCGACTGGAGCTCCGACAGGTAGAACATGCCGAGCAGCGCCGAGGGGAGGAACCAGAACGGTCCGCTCACGCCGACGACGCGGTACGACACCGCGCCGGCGAACCAGCCCGACAGCTGGGACGGGCCGGACGGCGACTGGAGGCTCACCCACACCGTGCTGTTCGGGGTGAGTCCGATCGCCTGGGCGAGCGCGCTGTCGACGACGACCTCGTCCGTGCGCGGCCCGTCGTACGTGCCGTTCGCGTAGTGCGGGTCGCCGGGCGCCGACAGGCTCGTCCCGTTGAGGATCGTCGGCACCTCGATCCCGCCGTTGTCGTCCGGTATCCAGCCGATGGAGGTGGCGTCGGCCGGGGCCCACCCGGCCGGGACCGCGCTGCCGTTGGCCGAGGCGTTGACGGCCCGGTACAGCGACGCGTTCGCGAACACCAGCGACGAGACCAGCCACGGGCTCGCGCTCGCGACGTTCGGGTCGGCCCGCTCGAGCGCGGTGGGGAGGGCATGGGCGCCGGACACCGGAGGGAACTCGAGCCCGGAGCTCGCGTTCGAGAGGGAGGTGTCGGCGCTCGTCCCGAGCAGGTCCACGCCGCTCTGCGTGGCGAGGCGGAAGGCGCTGGCCTGGATGCCGGCGGACACCGCGAGCAGGATGAGCACGAGCGCGGTCGCGAGGCCGATCCCGAGCGACGTGAGGGCGGTGCGGCCCGGGCGGCGTCGAAGCGCGTCGAGCGCGTAGCGCATGGGGGGCTTCCCTCCCGCGTCACTCGGCGGCGATGCGCCGGATCTCGCCGAGGGTCGCCCGGTGCTCCGCCACCACGTCGTACTTGTGGATCGACTCCTCGCTCACCGTCCGCGCGCGCGCGACCGTCGAGTCCGGGAGCTCGGGGAAGGCGGACGCCACCTGGTGGAGGAGGTCGCGGAGCACGTCCTCCACGAACCGCGGGCGGCGGTGGGCGGCGATCACCATCCGCGCCTCGTCCCCGCGCTTCAGGATCGCGTACGTCGGGCTCGACTGCGCGGCCTCGATGACCGCCAGGATCCGGTCCACCTCGACCTCGTGCCCCTCGCCGAGGTCGAACTGGAGCCGGGTGCGGTTGCGCTGGTTGTGCGTGACCATCGGGAGGTCGCGGAGCGCCGGGTCCCGGAGGAGCGGGAACTCCTCCGACAGCGCGTCGCGCGCCGTCTCCATCGCGCACGGGCACGCGGTCATCCCCACCGCCTCGCCTCCGATCGACTCCGTCGTCGAGACCGACCCCGCGGGGCTCGAGCGCGTGCAGACCGCGTCGGCCAGGATGCGATAGTCCTCGAGGCTCATGCGCTCCGGAGCGATGCCGCGACGCAGGAAATACTCCGCCTCCGCCCGGACCGTCGCCGTCGTGGCGTACTCGTGCCGGGCGAGGAGCTCCCGGGCGATCCCAACGCACGCCGCCTCGAGGCTCGGCACGGGTCGGGTCACCGTCGCGTCGACGACCTCGGCCAGGACGATCGCGCTCCGCGACAGGTCCGACCCTTTCCGCGTGGGCGGAAGGTCGACGGCAATGTCGAAGGACGCCGCCAACGTGACGGCCCGCTCCGGACGCCGGACCGCGATCGGCTTGCGGACCCCCGAGATTCCGACCTGGTGCAGGTCGAACCGGGCGACGGACGGAACGAGGGCGTGGACGTCTCTCACGGTGCGCGCGGTATCCGGAACGAGATTAAAGTGGTTCCATCGAGCGGAGCGACTCCGGGTGCAGCCGGAGGGTCCGACGGGCCGGCCGGCGGGACGGCCGGCGGGGCCGCTGGCGCCCGGGTATCGAGCGTCTTATACCCCGGCACGGACTGTTCGGGTCGATGGCCGACGCGACCCCCGCCGCTCCCCCGGGCTCGGCACCGTCCGCCGCGGGCGGACCGACCGGTCCCAAGGTGGGCCCGGCGTCCGCCTGGGACGCCGCGAACCCGCACGCTCCGCTGGAGCAGAAGATACTCCAGAACCTGAAGAAGGTCTACGACCCCGAGATCCCGATGAATATCGTCGACCTCGGGCTCATCTACGAGCTCCACTGGACCGACGACTCGACGGTCAAGATCACGATGACGCTCACCGCGCCGGGCTGCCCGGTCGCGGGGATCCTCGCGGAAGAGGTCAAGGCCGCCGCCCAGGCCGCCGGCGGGATCAAGGAGGCGATCGTCGACCTGATCTGGGAGCCTCCCTGGACGCCGGACCGCATGTCCGACCTCGCGAAGCGGACCTTCGGCTACCTCTGAGCCTCCGCCCGGTGGGCTCAGAACTCGGCTAGCCGTCGCTGGACGCGCTTCCGTTCCGTCCGCTCGGGGGACGGCTCCGGGGCCGCCGCCGGGGGCGGGGCCGGCTCGGCGGGCGGGCGGCCCGGCGCCTCTTCCGGCCCGCCGCCCGACGACTCGCCGGCCTCCTCGGTGGGCTCCGGGGCGGGCAGCAGCTCGACCACGGCCGGGTCGCCGGGCCCGGCGCGGGAGAGCAGCGCCACCTCCTCCGCGGAGAGCCCCAGGGCCGGGACGAGCCGGCCCAGGAGCGCCAGCCGCTCCTTCCGCTTCCCCTCGGGGACGGCCGGCCGGAAAACCGTCTCCAGGAACGGCCACCACGCCTCGACCGACTTCCGACGGGACGTGTGGAGCATGCGACCCGCCTTCGCGAGCACCGAGGCCCGCGTGGCGCGGAGGAGCCGCGTACGCCCCATCTCGGCGATCGCCTGCGGGAAGGCGACGGGCTCCGGCGGGACGCTGCCCGGGCCCGCGAGGGCGAGCCCCACGCCGCCCGTGAGCAGCTCCGACGCGTAGCTCCAGAGTCCGTACACCCGGTATCGACGCGCGCGGGAAAGGAGGAGGTCGCTTTCGGCCAGCCGGGAGAACCCGCGGAGCCGGGGGGCCGGGTCGCGCGTCGCCCGCGGGAGGTTCTCCTCGACCCACCCGATGAGGTCGTCCGGCGTCGCATCGAGCCGGTTCCGGATCTCCACCGACCGGTAGACGCGGGGATGCTCGAAGATCTCGTGCGTGATCTCGTAGAAGTCGGACGGCAGGTCGCGGGCGCCGAGGAGCGCGTCCTGCCCGGGCCCCGGCGGCACGGCCGAGAGCGCGTCCAGGTCGTTGAGCGCGGCGCGCAGATCTCCCTGGCTCCGACGGACCAGGGCGTCCAGCGCGGTCGTGGCGAGCGCGATGTGCTGCCCGAGCGCCACCCGACGGACCACGCCGCGCACGTCCTCCTCCCGGAGCGGATGGAACCGGATCCGGGTCGCCGCGAAGCGGAAGACCGGCGAGTACCGGGCGAGGGCCCGGGGGTCGTTGACCGTCAGCACGATCGGCTGCCGCGTGTCCCGCACCAGCTGCGCGATCGCGCCCAGCCCGCCCCGGTCGGTGAGATCCGGCCGGCTCCGGCTCTGCGACCAGTCCGCCGCATCCCGGGCCGCGGCCGGCAAGCGGAACGCGGCCCCCCGGGTGGAGGTGGCGGGCACCGCCTCCCAGCTCGCGAAGGGCGGCGGGGCGCCCGGCCGCCCGAGGCCCCACGCGGCCGCGAGCGCCTCGACGGACCCGTACCGGGCGCGTAGGAACTCGCGGAGGGAGGGCGTCGGGGCCGGGGCGGCGGCCGTCGCGTCCGTGTCCCGGGCGAACAGGCAGTCCGCCTCGTCGAGGAGGATGAGGAGATGGCGCCCGCGCCGGCCATCGAGCAGCTCGCCCGACTCCGAGAAGCCGTTCGACACCGCCGCCCGGCCGGCGACGCGCTCGATCGCCGCCCGGTTCCGGGCGTCGGAGGCGTTCATCTCAACGAGCCCCCACCCGAGGTCGCGCGCGAGCGCCTCCGCCGCGGTGGTCTTCCCGACGCCCGGGGGTCCCTCGAGGATCGCCGCCCGGAACCGGGGCCGCCGGCCCGGCTGCTGCCAGCCCTTCGCCCAGGACCGGAGCGCGTCGACCGCCTGCGGATTGCCGACGAGGTCGCGAAGGCTCGACGGACGGACCCGTTCGGCCAGCGTCCGGGGGTCGGGCGGCGGCGTGCGAGACGGCACGACCGGGCCAGGTCCCCGCGCGTTAAATGCGCGGCGCCCCGGCGCCCGGCGAGCGGACGGGCATCTCCTCAGCGCGGCGTCGGAAGCGTCTCCGGATTCTCCTCGAGCGGTACCGTCGTCGTCTGCGCGACCCCCCGTCGCCGGAAGGTGAGCGGGGCGTCCGCGCCGACCGGGAACCTCGACAGCGCTTCCAGCAGGTCCCGGACCCGCCGGACCTCGAACGGTCCGACCCGGACGATCACGTCCCCGGCCCGTAGCCCGGCGCGATGCGCGGGAGACCGCGGGACCGCCTCGGCCACGAGCAGGCCCGACCCGGGTTCCAGGCCGTACTGCCGGGCCACGTCGGGCCGCAGCTCCACGACCGACACTCCGATCCAGGGCCGGACGACCCGGCCCTTCTGCCGGAGCTCGTCGGCGATCCGGCGCACCGCGTGGATCGGGATCGCGAACCCGACCCCCTGTGCGAACGGCACCATCGCGGTGTTGATCCCCACGACCGCCCCGGACAGGTCGGCGAGCGGGCCGCCGCTGTTCCCCGGATTGATCGCGGAGTCCGTCTGGATGAGACCCTCGAAGATGAAGTCGGAGCCGGGAAGCGGGCGACCTAGAGCGCTCACGAGCCCGAGGGAGACCGTCGGCCCTCCCGGGAGCCCGAGGGCATGGCCGACGGCCAGGACGAACTGGCCGACGCGGAGCTGTTCGGAGTCTCCGAGCGGCGCCGCGGACAACCCGGTCGCGTCGACCTTGACGAGCGCCACGTCGGTGACCGGGTCCCCTCCGACGACCTCCCCGTCGAGCTCCCGTCCGTCGGCGAGGTGGACCCGGAGCCGGGCAGCCTGCTCGACCACGTGCTGGTTCGTGATCAGGAGGCCGTCCGGGTCGATCACCGTCGCCGTCGCGGTCGCGGGAGCGCCGAACGGGCCGAGCCCGCGGCGTCGGCCGACCCGAAGGCTCTCCACGCTCGCCACGGCACGGCCGATGGAGTCCACCGCCGCGATGACCGAGTCCTCGAGCGGCGAGAGGGGGCTCACCATGGTCGCGCGCCTCCTCCCGTGGAGGGAGTGCGCGCGGTCGATGGGATCCGGGGGCCTAGCCGCAGCCCGCCGGGGGCCGGCGGGCGCGGCGACGGGCCGACCGGTGGGAGCGGAATCGGTTCGAGGGGAAAGGGCAGCTCCACCGACCTCACTCCGACAGCAGCGCGTCGAGCCGCGCCCTGAGCCGGCGCACGGCGGGCGAGTCCCGCCGGTCGCTCTCCCATCGGGCGCTGACGAGCTCCGCGAGGATGTCCGCCACCCGGTCCATCCACGGGCCTTCCTGCTTCTCGAACCGGGCGCGGAGCTTCTCTCGGAGCAGCTCGTGGTACGCCCGGTACGCCGTCCACATCCACGGCCCCAGTCGCTCGGCGTGCGCGCCGTCGGGGGCCCCCGTTTTCTTTGCCATCTCGAACCACCTGGAACGTCGATTCCGGTGAAGGCACGGCGAGGGTAGGGGATATTGAGCGGGTGGCCAGAGGGCCGGTCACACCCCCGGGACCGACGGCGAAGGGGTCCCCGCCCGACCCCGCGGGGCGCCCCCGATGGTGCCCACGCCACCGACCGCCTAAATGCGGTCGGTCCCGTGCCACGCGCATGGCAGGCCCCCCGAGCGACGGTACGGACGGCGGGATGGGCCGGCTCGACGACCGGATCCTCGGGGCCCTCCAGGGGCTCCCGGGCCGCATCGCGTTCAACGGGCTCCGCCGGGTGCTCGGAGCCCATCCCGAATCGCTCGCCCGGGCGTTGCGGCGGCTCGAGCGCGAGGGGCGCGTGGAGCGGACGGTCGGCGGCTACCGAGCGAGGTTCTCCGGAGCCTCGGTCCCGGCGTCGGGGGACCCCCTGCGCCAGATCGCCCGGCTCCGCCTGCCGGCGGGGGTGGACCCGGCGGCGCTCTCCGCCCAGCTCACGGGGCGGTGGTTCGGATCGCTGCGGTGGGTCGGGGTGATCGAGCGACCGGGCCGACGGTGGCTCACGTGGGCGGAGCGGGACGGGTCGAACCCCGTGCTCCTGTCGATCGACCACGGCGCGATGCGGGTCGCCGCGCCGGTGGCTGCCGACGGTTCCGACCCGAACGACAGCGCCGAGCCCGCGTACGAGCTCCTCGTGCGCGCGATGGAGGCGGTGAGGCCTTCGGTCCGGGCCGCGGACGCGGGCGGCGGGCCCTCGACGCCCGCGTGGAGCCCCGAGAATTAGGCGACCCACCCCTTTTTATCCACCGCCATCGGATAATCGACCGGTCCGGGGGCGAACGCAAGGATGGACAGCACGGCTCGTCCTCCCGCGGACCCGCATCCGCCGATCGGGCGGCCGGAAGTCGTCTCGGCGATTGACGAGGCATTGACCTCCGGCGCGGCGGGGCGCGGGTCCCTCCTGCTGCTGGTCGGAGAGGAAGGCGTCGGCAAGTCGACGTTCCTCGACCTCGCCGTTCGTCGGGGGGCCGAGCGGGGATTCCGCACGGCGCTGGCGCGCGCCCTTCCGCACGAGTTCCCGCAGCCGTTCGCGATGGTGCAGGAGCTGCTCGGGGAGTTCCGGGAAGGGGAGCGGGGCGGGACGGACGAGGACCCGGGCTCGTTCTCTCTCCTGCTCGCGCCGCTCGAGCGAGGACCGCGCCCCGCGGAAGACTCCGCGGACGGCGCCGGACCGGGCCGCGGCCCGGACCCCCCGCGCCTCCTGTCCGCCCTCAGCGAACTTCCGCGCCGGAGCGGGAGGAACCGGTTCCTCGTCCTCGACCGCGTGATCGAGGACCTGACCCGCCTGGCGGCCCGCCAGCCGATTCTGCTCGCGATCGACGACCTCCAGTTCGCCGACGACTCCTCGGTGGAGTTCGTCGAGCAGATCGCCCATCGCGTCGAGGGAAAGCCGATCGTGCTCGTCGCGACGCTGTTCCCGCCGCCGCACACGCCCGTGCGGCTCCAGCGATGCCTTGCGTCGCTGCAGCCGCTCCCGATCGCCCGGTGGCAGCCGATCCGCCCTCTCTCGTCGGCCGAGGTTGGCGACTACGTCTCGGCGCTGCGGGGCGGCGGACCGGTATCGCCCGACGAGGTGCTCGCCTGGCACCGGCGCACCGGGGGGAACCCGCTCGTCGTGGAGCAGTTCCTGCGGGGACCGCCGCTCGCGGGCGCTCCGGCGGGCCAGGGCCCGCCGGAGGAGCTTCCGCTCATCGACGTGGACCGGGCCCGCATCGCGCGGCTCCCCGAACCGGCGCTGCGGGCGCTCTGCTACGCCGCCGTGGTGGGTAAGCGGTTCGACCTCGAGGTGCTGGGGCGCGCGCTGGGCCGGGAGACGGAGGACGTCTCGGCCGCGGTCGACGCCCTCGTCGCCGCCGGCCTCGTCCGGGAGGGGCGGCCCGGTACGTTCGAGTTCGTGCGCGAGTCGCTGCGGCGGGAGCAGTACGCCGGTCTCACCGAGAGCCGGCGGAGGATCCTCCACCGGAACATCGCGGAGGCGCTCGAGGAGCGTCGCTCGGCACCGCCCGCGGTGTTCGAGCTCGCGCGGCACTCCTACCTCGCGCGCGACTGGGCCCGGGCCGTCGACTACTCGCGGCGGGCGGCCGACCTGTCGACCGCGGCGTTCGCGTACCCGGAGGCGCGGCTGCATCTGGAGCGGGCGCTCGAGAGCGCCCGCAACCTCGCGAGCCGCGACCCGCTCGAGGAGTGGCGGATCGAGGTCGAGCTCGGCCGGGTGCTGGACGCGATGGGCGAGCTCCGCCCCGCGGTCGACGTCCTGTCGGCCGCGGTCGACTCCGCCCGCGCGGACGATCGGATCGCGCCGGAGCTCGCCATCGCGACGCTCTGGCTCGCGACCGCCCACGGCCACCTCTGGGAGCACGAGCGGGCCCGGGCGCTCGCGCAGGAGTCGCTCGCGCAGTTCGACCGGCTGGGGAACGACGCGGGCCGGGCGGCCGCGCACCGCGTGATCGGGCTCTCCGACTGGGACACCGGGCACTTCGCCGAGGGGGAGCTGCACCACCGGCAGGCGGCCGAGATCGCGGCGCGCCTGGGGGACACCCACCTGGAGGCGCACGCGCTCATCGACCTCGCGAACCTCCTGATCTTCCGGGGACCTCCGGTCGCCGAGCAGGCGCTGGCGCTCTACGACCGCGCCGAGGCGCTCCTCCGCCCGACGCACGACGCCTCCTCGCTCGCCCGGGTCGCGATGAACCGGGCGGTGCTCCTGAACAGCCTGGGCCGGCGGGCGGAGGCGCTCCGCTCGATCGACGAGGCGGAACGGCACGCGGAGGCGTCCCGCTCGCTGCTCTGGCGCGTGTACACCGCGCTCAACGAGGCGACCTTCCGCGCCGAGGCGGGCGAGTCCGTGCGCGTCCGGCAGCTCGTCGAGCGGGCGCGCGAGCTCAACCACCGGCTCCGCGACCGCCTGAGCGACGAGCAGATCGCGGTGGTCGAGGGGATCGTGCTCGAGAACGAGAGCGACCCCGCGCGCGCCCGGGACCGGTACCTCGAGGCGCTCCGCCTCGCGGAGGAGCTCGACATGGTCCCGGACGTGCTCGAGGTGCGGCTGCGGCTCGCGCGCCTCGCCTGGTCGCAGCGCGACCTCGAGGAAGCCCGGAGCCAGCTCCAGCGCGCGCTCGACGACGGGATCGACACGGTGCGGGCGGACCTGCGGGGCCCGACGGAGCAGCTCCTCACGTCGCTCGCGGCGGCCGGCGTCTCGGTCCGCCGGGGCGCGCCCGGCGCGGCCGGAACCTCGCCAGGGAGAACGGCCGCCGGTTGAGGCGCGTCCGGCCGTCGACGACCAGCTCCGCGATGGCTTCCCCGATGACGCTCGCGAACTTGAAGCCGTGGCCGGAGCACGGGCTCGCGACCACGACGCGCGCTCGCCCCGGGAGCCGGTCGAGGACGAAGTCCCGGTCCGGCGTGTGGGTGAACAGGCACGTGGTCTCGGAGCGGATCGGTCCCGCGGCGTCGGGGAAGCGCTGGCGCACGAACCGGACCACGCCGTCCCGCTCCCGGCGGGCGATCGTGCGGGGGACGCGGTCCGCGCTCGCGACCGGATGGCCGGAGAAGCCCGCGAACTTGGGGCCGTCGCCGAAGTCGGGCGTGCCGTAGAAGTACCGGTCGGGTCCGCCGCCCGCGTCCCAGGTGAATCCGGGCATCCGTTCCGGGGCGAACTCCATCTCGTTCCGCCGCGGCTCGAACCAGAAGACCGACTGGCGCTCGACGAGCGGGTGGAACGGGAGGGACGGGACGAGGTGGCCCACCCAGGCGCCGGCGGCGATCACGAGCTGGTCGGCCCGGTAGTCGCCGCGCGAGGTCTCCACCGTCACCCCGTCGGCGTCGGCGCTCCACGCCCGGACGCGCTCGTTGAAGTTCCAGCGGGCCCCGCGCTCCTCGGCGACCCGAGCGTGGGCGGCCAGGCAGCGTTCCGGGAACAGCACGCCGCCGCCGGGGTCGAACACCGCGCGCGTCCCGTCGGCGGGGTGGAACGCGGGAAAGCGTTCGCGTACCTGCGCGGCCGTCAGCCGCGCGTGCGGGACCCGTCGGCGACGGGCGGAGGCGAGCGCCCGGTCGAGCTGGTCGCCGGAGGGACCCCCGAGCTGGAGGATTCCCGTGGGGCGGAACAGCTCCCGGTGCGTCTCCGCCTCGAGCGCCTGCCAGAGCTCCCGCGCCCGGAGGACCCACGGGACGTACTGGGGGCCTTCCGCGTAGACCGTCCGGAGCAGCCGCGTTCGCCCGTGGGACGACCCGTGCGCATGGTTGAGGGAGAACTGCTCGACCCCGAGCGCCCGGACCCCCCGACGGGCCAGGTGGGCCAGGGCCGAGGTTCCCATGGCGCCCGCGCCCACGACGATCGCCTCCCACCGCTCCATGGGGTTCCGTCCCTCCGCGTGGACGCCGCCAGCCCGGAGAGGTTAAAGACCGACCGGTCTCGCTGCGCTCGGCCGAGGTGCTCCGTGGTGCCTTCGTACGCCAACGACGTCCGCACCGAGCGGAAGCTCAAGGACCGGTTCATGGCGACGCATCCGGAGTCGCCGTTCGTCGATGCCCGGGTGCCCGGGTTCACCGGGCTGCACTACTTCCCCTACGCCCCGAGGTTCCGGGTCACGGCGCTCCTCGAGCGCCTGGACTCGCCACGGGCCGCGTACCTCCGGACGAACCGGGACAACGAGGCGGAGATGCGGTACGTGGGGGACCTCCGGTTCACGCTGCTCGACCGCCCGCTCCGGCTCCGCGTCTTCCACGCGATCGGCTCCGCGTCCGCCTCGGTGTTCGTCCCGTTCCGGGACCTGACCTCCGGGCGGGAGACGTACGGCCCGGGTCGGTACCTCACGATCGACCTCACCGAGTCGGACGAGTACGACCTCGACTTCAACCGGGCCTTCAACCCGTACTCCGCCTACACCGACGCGTTCGAGTGCGGGTTCCCGCCCCCGGAGAACGACCTGCCCGTCCGCGTGCTCGCGGGGGAGAGGGTGTGGAGCGGCGAGCGCAACCCGGCGACCCCCGAGACCGCGGTGCGGGAAATGACCGAACGCGCGCTGCGACGGACGGCGAAGCCGGAGCCGCGGTCGCCGCCGCGTCCCCGTCGACGCCGTCGGGCGGCTCGGTAGGCGACCGGCCCTCCGCCGGTCCGTCGGGCGGGCTCGGCGTTAAGGGTCCGAGCCGCTCCCACGCCCGATGACCGCGCGGAGCACGGCGGAGGCGGTGTGGGAGAACGACTTGGCGAAGGGCTCGGGCCGCGTCCGGTTCGAGAGCGGAGGGATCCCCGAGAGCCCGGTGAGCTGGGCCGCCCGCATCGAGCGGGGCCCGGGGAAGACGAGCCCCGAGGAGCTGCTCGCGGCGGCGCACGCGGCCTGCTTCTCGATGGCCCTGGCGGCCCAGCTGGGTCGGAACGGGACTCCGCCCCGGCGGCTGTCGGTCCGCGCGACCGCGACGTTCGACCGGGCCGGCGAGGGCTGGAAGGTCACCTCGATGGAGCTGGACGCCACCGGAATCGTGCCCGGTGTCGAGGCGAGCCGGTTCGAGGAGCTGGCGCGGGCGGCGAAGGACGGCTGCCCCATTTCCCAAGCGCTCCGGGGGAACGTCGAGCTGCGCCTGACCGCGCGGCTCGCGTCGGCCTGAGCGGCGGTCCGCGACGGGGCGCGGCGGCCGCCGCGAACGTTGATGAGCCCCGAGGGGCATCGGGGAGAGCGGGAGCCCGGGAGATGACCTGCCGGTTCGAGGGGGATGACCCCCGGAAGTGCGACCGATGCGGCGAGTTCCTGTGGGCGATGGAGGAGGGCTGGTGCTGCACGGAGTGCGGCGTGACGATGCCGTGCACGATGCGGATTCTGCCGCCCCCCGTGCCCGAGCCGGGCCCGCGCCCGTAACCTACTTGGCCCGACCCCCCTAGCGCCCGCCGAGTCCCATGGCGGCCCCCGACCCTCGTCGAACGGAATCGCTTCCGCTCACGACGGTCGTGTCGCCCGGCCTCGCGAGGAGCCGCGCGCTCAACCGGAGCGCGCTCGAGGACCCCAACCGCTTCTGGGCACCGGTCGCGGACGAGCTCCACTGGTTCGAGCGCTCCGGCCCGCTCTTCGAGCCGACGGACTCGCCGCCGTACGGCCGCTGGTTCCCCCAGTGGACCTCGAACCTCGCGTACAACTGCCTCGACCGGTGGCGCGGCACCCCGCGCTGGCACCGGGTCGCCTTTCACTGGGAGGGGGAGCCCGGCGACCGACGCGCGCTCACCTACGCGGAGCTCCACCGCGAATCGGAACGGTTCGCCGCGGGGCTCCGCGCCGCGGGGGTCGGCGCCGGGGACCGGGTGACGCTCTACCTCCCGATGGTGCCGGAGCTCCCGATCGCGATGCTGGCCACCGCCCGCATCGGGGCGATCCACTCCGTCGTGTTCGGCGGGTTCGCGGCGTCGGCGCTCGCCGAGCGAGTGCGGGACTCGGGCTCCCGGCTCGTGGTCACGGCCGATGGAGGGTGGCGACGAGGGAAGGTGGTCGAGCTGAAGCGCACCGTGGACGAGGCGCTGCGCGCGACCCCGTCGGTCGAGAAGGTGGTCGTGGTCCGACGGACCGGCCAGCCGGTCGCCTCGGACCGGGACCGGGACGTGGACTACGCGGACTTCCTCCGCCTGGGTCGCGGGCCGGTCGCTCCGGTTCCGCGGACGGGGTCGCAGCCGACGTACATCCTCTACACCTCCGGTACGACCGGCCGGCCCAAGGGGGCGGTGCACGGCACGGGGGGCTACATGCTCTGGAGCTACTACACGATGCGCTCGGTCTTCGGCCTCGGGGACGCGGACCTGTACTGGTGCACGGCCGACATCGGCTGGGTGACCGGCCACACGTACGTGGTGTACGGTCCGCTCCTCACGGGCGCCACGTCGCTCCTGTACGAGGGCGCCCCGGACTCGCCGAAGCCGGACCGATGGTGGGACCTCATCGAGCGGCACGGCGTGACGGTGCTCTACACGTCGCCGACGGCGATCCGGTCGGCGATGAAGCACGGAGACCCGTGGCCGCGCGCCCACGACCTCTCGTCGCTGCGGCTATTGGGGACCGTCGGCGAGCCGATCAACCCCGAGGCGTGGCACTGGTACTTCCGCGAGATCGGCGGGGGCCGCTGCCCGATCGTCGACACCTGGTGGCAGACCGAGACCGGCGGCATCCTCATCAGCCCCCAGCCGGGGCTCGCCGCCTTCCCGCTGAAGCCGGGGTCGGCGACGTTGCCGCTGCCCGGCGTCGACGCGGCGGTCGTGGACGAGCAGGGACGGCCGCTCCCGCCGAACGAGAAGGGCCTCATCGTCCTCCGCCGGCCCTGGCCGGGGGTGTTCCTGACGCTCTGGGGGGACGAGGAGCGGTATCGGGAGGTGTACTTCCGTCGCTTCCCGGGCGCCTACTACCCGGCCGATTTCTGCCTCGTCGACGACGACGGGTACTTCTGGCTGCTGGGCCGCGCCGACGAGGTGCTGAAGGTCGCCGGGCACCGGATCTCGACGACCGAGATCGAGGACGCGCTGATCACCCACCCGGCGGTCGCGGAGTCGGCGGTGATCGGCCGGCACGACGACCTCCGTGGCGAGTCGCCGGTCGCCTGCGTGATCCTGCGGCCCGGCCACGCGCCGTCCTCGACGCTCCGGCAGGAGCTCGCCGACCGGGTCCGCGCGACCGTCGGGGCGGTCGCGGTCCCCTCGGCGATCTACTTCGTCGAGAAGGTGCCGAAGACGCGGAGCGCGAAGATCATGCGCCGGCTCATCCGCGACGTGGTCGAGGAGCGGCCCCTGGGGGACACCTCGACGCTCGAGGACGAAACGAGCATCGAGGAGGCGCGCCGGGCGTACGAGGAGCTGAAGCGCGAGCTGGCCCGTCCGCCGCCCTGACCCGGCCCGGGGCCGTGTCGATACGCCTTCATACTCGGTCCGGCCAAGGCTAGGCGGGGAGTGGCCGTGATCGTCGTGCGCCCGCCGGAATCGATCCACGTCGTCCGCGATACGGTCGACGGGGGCTCCGTCGAGGGACGGTGGCACTTCTCGTTCGACGACTACGCCGACCCGCGGCACGTACGGTTCGGGCAGCTCCGCGTCCTGAACGACGAGACCCTGGGTCCCGGGGCGACCCGGCCGCTCCGCGCCCTGCGGCACAACGAGCTCCTCACCTACGTCGCGACGGGAGAGCTCTGCCCGTCGGACGAGCGCGGGAAGGGAGAGGTCGTCGTCGCCGGGGGCGCCTACCATCTCACGGCGGGGCGAGGGGCGTGGTACGCCGAGGCGAACGCCCGCGCGGACCGTCCGCTCCGGCTCGTTCGGATGGAGTTCCTGCCGGAGGTGCCGGACCTCGCGCCGTCGACCGCACGGAAAGCGGTCACCCGCGAGCAGCGGCGGAACGGGCTCCTTCCGATCGCGGGCGGAGCCCACGCCGGGGCGCTGCCCCTCCGGTCCGAGGCCACGGTGTTCTCGAGCTTCCTCGAGGCGGGCCGCACGGTCTCGCATCCGCTCGACGGGCCCCGGGGGGCGTACGTCTACCTGCTCGAAGGCGGCCCCGTCCGGGTCAACGCCCGCGGGCTCCCGGCCCTGGGCGCCGCCGAGTTGTCCGCGGAGCCGACGGTGCGGGTCTCGGCCGACGCCGATGCCGAGCTCCTGCTCGTCGAGACCCGGCTGTAGCCCGGGGTCCCGCCGGATCGGCGCGGACCGCTAGATATAAGGCGGGCCGACCCCTCGTCGCGTCGGCCCGGAACTAGGAGGGGGCCTCCACCGAATGGCGCGAAGTACACGAAGAGTATCGGCGCCGTCCCAACCCGTTCGAGCCCCTTTTTCCCGCGACGCGGGAACCGGTTGATCCGTTCGCCGCGGTTCCTCGGCGGGCGCCGGGTCACCCCAGCAGTCGTTCCTCCTCGGTGAGGTGGCGGTCGAGCGCCTCGAGCACCACCCGCCAGTACTGGCCCAGCGCCTGCCGGTTCCCGCCGTGGGGCGCCTCGTCGACGACCTGGAAGAACCAGCGCAGCTGCTCCAGCGAGGTCTGGAACATCGCGTGGTCGGTCCGGAGGCGCCGGACCTGCGGCTCCGCGGCTGGGCGCCGCTCCAGGAGCGCCCGGAGCGCCGAGCGGACGGCCCGCGGGTGGTCCCCGAGCAGCGTCGCATCGAGCCGGTCGATCTCCTCCACGACCTCCGCGCGGGCGACCGGCTCCAGCCGGACGAGGGCGTCCGCGAGGGCACCCTGCCACCGGAGGAGCTGCCGGAGCGGGATCCGCCCCGGGCCGGGGGCCCCCGGTCGGGGTTGGTACGGAGCCCAGCCGTCGGGCCGCTCCGACGTCGTCGCCGGCAGGCGGCGGGAGGCCATTTCGGCTCACCGCCTCCCCGATTCGGCGGGCTCGTCGGCGAAGACGACGCGTCCGTCGACGACGGTGAGGAGGGTGCGCGTCGCCGCGAGGGCGGTGGGAGGGGCCGAGAACGGGTCGGGCGCCACGACGACGAGGTCGGCGTACTTGCCGACCTCGAGCGTCCCGCGGGTGGTCTCGCAGTGGCTGGCGTAGGCCGCGCCCCGGGTGTACGCGGCGACCGCTTCCGCGACGCCGAGCCGGTGCGGTGAGTGCGCGCCGTCCGGCGTCTCGCGCGCGACCGCCGACTGGACGCCGACCCACGGGTTGAGGTCGGCGACCGGCCAATCGCTCGCGAACGAGAGCGCCGCCCCGGAGTCCAGCATCTCCCGCCAGGCGAACGAGCGGAGCGTGCGGTCCGGCCCCATCGCCTCCCGCCACCGGTGCGTGAGCTCGGGGGCGGAATGGCGGGGCATCATGCACGGCACGACGCCGAGGGCGGCGAACCGCGGGAGGTCCCGCTCCGACACGGTCTCGCAGTGCTCGATCCGGTGCCGGCGGCCGGTCATGCGGTTGACCGTCGCGGCCCGCTCGTACGCGTCGAGCGCGAGGCGGACCGCGCGGTCCCCGCACGCGTGCGTCAGGATCTGGAACCCCCGGCGGTCGAGGTCCTGGACGATCGCCTCGTACCGCTCGACCGGGTAGACCGTGGGCCCGGTCGACGCAGGGGCGTTGGCGTACGGCTCGAGGAGGGCGGCCGTGCCGGTCTCCTGGACCCCGTCCAGGTACAGCTTCACCGCCCCCACGTCGAACCAGTCGTCGTGCGCCTCCGCGACGGCGCGCATGAACTCCGGATACTGCTGGGGAGGGGTGTCGGGAGGGTGGTAGATCGCCGCGCGGATCCGGAGCGGGAGCGCGTTCTTCTGGCGCAGCGCGGTGTACGCGCCGAGCGCGTCGAGCGGCACCTGCGCGTCGAACGCGGTGGTGATGCCGTAGCCGACGGCGGCCGTCAGCATGCGCTCGAGCCCCTCGACCGAACGGCGGCGCCGGAATTCGGGGATCGCCCCGGTGAGGTCGAACGAGTCGAAGTAGATGCCGGTGGGCCGGCCGGTCCCCGGGTCCCGCTGGGTCCCCCCGAGGTCCCGACCGGCCGTCCGCTGGGCGCGCTCCGCCCGCTCCACGAAGCGCGAGTTCGCCCATCCCGTGTGGCCATCCCACGAGGTGAGGAGGACGGGCCGGTCGTAGACGGTCGAGTCGAGGTCCTCTCGGCGGGGCAGCTCCCGGAGGCCGAGCGCGGCGTAGTCGAAGCCGTGGCCGAGGATCGCCTCCTCCTCGGGATGCGCGTGGGCGTACTCCCGCACCCGACGCTGCACCTCGAGCAGCGTCGGATGGTCGGTGAGGTCGATCCAGTGGCCCAGCTGGTAGCCCCACACGAGGTGGACGTGGGCGTCGATGAAGCCGGGGAGGGCGCGTCGGCCCTCGGCGTCCAGGACCTGCGTGCGCGAGTCGGCCGACCGCTCGACCGTCCGGCGGCTCCCGAGCGCCACGATCCGGCCCCGCCGCGAGGCGAGCGCCTCCACTTCGCGACCATCGCCCGGGCCCGGCGAGATCCGCGCGTTCGTGAGGATGAAATCCGGTGCCGGCACCCGAGGTCACCCTCGGGGGACCGAGGACCCCCGGCTCTTATGTTCGACCGGACCCCGGTGGCGCGGGCGCCGTTCCGGAGGCGAGCGGGCCGGCCCCGGGAGCCGGGGGCGCGGGGCGCCCCCGCTGGAACAGGTACGCCGTCGCGGCGCCGACGGCGGCCACGGCGACGACGACCGGGTAGATGGACGCCGGGCCCACGGCGCTCCAGAACGCGCCGAACAGGAGCGGGCCCACCAGCAACCCGAGGTCCTCCATCGACCCGAACAGCCCGATGCCGGTACCCTGGTGCTCCGCCGCCACGTGCGACAGCGCGAGCGGCAGGAGGCTCGAGGTGAGCCAGCCCATCCCGGCGGAGAAGACCACGGTGGCGACGACCATCTCGCCGTACGACCGGGAGGCCCAGGTGCCGAGCCCGCCAGCGACCAAGAGGAGGAACCCGGCCGGTGCCGAGCGGAGGGGGGTCCACCGGTCCACCACCGGCCCGAACAGGAACGAGGTCACGAGCGTCACCGCCCGGGCCAGGCCGACGACGTACCCCGCCTCCGAGGGAGTCCCGCCGAACAGCACCGTCGAATACAGCTGGAGGAAGTTCGTGGTGAACGTCAGCGCGGTGAACTCGAGCACCGCGAGCCCGGCGGCCACGACGAAGAACGGCCCGAGGAAACCCCGCCAGTGCGGCCGACGGACGGGAGCCGGCAGGCGGGCGTGGGCCCACGGAAGCACCGCTCCGGCGGCGACCGCGAGGCCGAGCAGTCCGACCGCCAGCGCCGCGACCGCCCAGAAACCGACCGAGACGAACAGGAGCGGTCCGACCGACGCCCCCACCGTCAGGCCCAGGCCGAAGTAGAATCCGAGACGCCCGGTCCCGGCGGCGTGCGTCCCCGGTCCGAGCCCCGTCAGGAACAGCCAGCGCAGCACCGGGATGAGGAAGATGCCGGTCGCGCCAAAGGCGGTCATCGCCACCAGGAACTCCGGGAAGGTCCGGATGACCGCGAACGAGGCGGTGATCCCGACGACCACCGCCCCGATGGCGACGATGCGGCGCGGTTGGCCGAGCCGGAACGCGACCACCCCCCACAGCGTCTCCGTCACGAGCATGCCGGCGCCGTACGCCGCGAGCGTGATGCCGTACTGCAGGACCGACAGGTGCAGCTGGAGGAACCGGAACGGGAGCGCGACGCTGAGCAGCGACGTCGCCGCGGCCCAGCTCAGGCTGGACACCGAGGCGTACGGCAGGGTGCGGCGCGCGCCGGCCCCGGTACCGGGGGATGCTGCCGAGGTCGACGTTCTATCCCTCGGGGTTCCGCGGTCGTCCGCTCGGGGCTCCTCCGGGCACGGAGCGTTCCCGGACCTCGTCCCGGAGGTCCATCAATCCTCGGCCGAGCCACTGCCCCCCGTCGACCGCGAGGACCTGACCGGTGATGTACCGGGCCTGCGGACCGGCCAGGAAGGCCACGGCGTCGGCGATCTCCTCGGGAGTCCCGAACCGTCGCATCGGGATCCCGTCCGCGATCCGCTGCACGAGCCCCTCCGACAGCCAGAGCTGGCGGTCCGTCCCCTCGGTCCGCACCGGCCCGGGCGCGACGGCGTTCACCCGGATTCCGTCGCCGGACCACTCGACGGCGAGGGAGCGCGTGAGGGAGAGCACGCCGGCCTTGGCGGCCGCGGAGTGGGCGGTGCCGGGACCGGCGAGCCAGGCGTACGCCGCGACGATGTTCACGATCGCGGGCGCCGGGGCGGCGCGCAGCAACGGATGGGCCGCCCGGCAGCAGAAGAACGTGCCATCGAGCACGATCCCGACCACGGCCCGCCAGCCGTTCGGCGAAATCGACTCGGCCGGTGCGATGAAGTTCCCCGCCGCGTTGTTGACGAGCACGTCGAGGCGCCCGTACCGGTTCCGCGTCGCCTCGATCATCGCCTCGACCTGATCCGGGTGCCGGACGTCGGTCGGGACCGGGAGCACCTCCGCCCCGCGTGCCCGGAGGCGCTCCGACCCCGCGGCGAGGTGGGCGTCGGAACGGCTCGCGATCACGAGGTCGTGGCCGTCCGCGGCGAGCCGCTCGGAGATCGCGAGGCCGAGCCCGGTCCCTCCCCCGGTGACCAGGGCGACCGGTCGTCCGCCGGTGGACTCCTTCGACGGGGACATCGTACGGAAGACTCCTTCGCTCGAAGGCTGCCGGGCTGTCTCGGGTCCCGTCCGGGAGCTACGTCCCGGGCTCCTTCAGCTTGGCGAAGCAGGCCGAGCAGATCGCGTGCAGCTTCGGCCATCCCTCGGCGGGCAGGTCCACGACCCGGGAGATCTTCGTGCCGCACGTATCGCAGAACAGGACGCCTTCCTTGATCATCGCATCCCCCCGAGCAACGGCCCGTCCGGATTCCGTGCGCGCAGGAGCCCTCCCCAAATAATGCTGGCTCATCCACCGGCGGTCGGCGGTCGGTCCCGCGGGGCGAAGGATTGAAGCCGCCGGCTCTGTCCCCCGGCCATGGCCACACGACGGCGGGGGTCCCGCGCCGGTGGAGGGGTGGAGGTACGGGTGCTGTTCCCCGGATACTCGGCGCCCGGGGTGGCCGGCACCGTCGGCTACGTCCGCGACGGCGCCCGTCGTATCGTCATCGACCCGGGGATGGTCCCGCGCCGGTCGGCGATCCTCGGACCGCTCCGCCGGGCCGGGGTGGCGCCGGAGCAGGTGACCGATGTCGTCTTCTCGCACCACCACCCGGACCACACGCTCAACGCGGCGCTCTTCCCGCGCGCGAGGTTCCACGACCACTGGGCGATCTACCGGGGCGACGTCTGGGAGTCGCGACCCGCGGAGAACTTCCGTCTCTCGCCGCACGTCCGGCTGCTCGAGACGCCGGGCCACACCCCCCAGGACATCACGACGCTCGTCGACGCCCCCGAGGGCGCCTACGCCTTCACGCACCTCTGGTGGGACGCGACCGGGCCGGCCGAGGACCCGCTCGCGACGGACGCCGTCGCGCTCCACCGGCACCGAGCGCGCGTGCGCGAGCTGGCCCGCTGGGTCGTTCCGGGCCACGGCAAGCCGTTCGGCACCGGCGCGTCGACTCCGCCCTGAGGGCCGGGGAGCCGCCCGGCGGCCCGAGTACCCGGCGGGGCAAAGTGTAACTGCCGGATTCACACGCAAAATAAATAGCATGGAACCGTCAGCCGATACGGCGAACGCATGGTTTCGGTCGAAGTGGCCCACAACAAGTGCACCGGCTGCACCCACTGTCGGGACGTCTGCCCGGTGAACGTCTTCGAGATGCAGAGCCGGGACCGCTTCGAGGGCGTCGTCGACGATCCGGCGGTGGCCGCCAAGTTCCAATTCCGTGCCGAGAAGTCGAGGGTGATCAACGGCCCGGACTGCATCATGTGCGAGGCCTGCCTCTTCGAGTGCGAAGGCGAATGCATCACGATCGTGGACGACGAGGGAACCGTCCACCAGTCGACGTACAAGTAGGGCCGGGACCGGCTAGGCCGCGGCGGGCGAGGTCGCGCGTCCTCGGAGCCAGCCCCAGGCGCGCACGGGGCGCGGGACGTGCTCGTGCCGGCGGCAGGTGCGGCACCAAACCACGCGGACCCTCGGGCTCGGGTTGAGCTCCGGCGTGGCCGAATGGTCGGCCGCCGGGTGGCGGCACCCGCGAATGCGGCACCGTTCGGTCCAACTGCGATCCATCGGCGGTCGAGGCGACTTTATACTGATGCGCATAACCACGTATATACCTATTCGCGCGAGCCCGTCGCCTTCGGCCGCGCGCCGGGCCCACGGTCCCCGGGGCCGGGCGACACAGTTTTCTCGGCGCCGCCGCATCGCGGGGCGTGGCGCTCCCCCGCCCTCGCCGCGGGTCCCGACGTCGGTACGCGGTCTTCCTCGCCGTGAGCGTCGCCCTGCTCGTCGGAGCGTCCGTCGTGCTCCAGGGCTCGCTCGCCCTCCTCGCCCCGGGCACGGGCGTCTGGACCGACGCGGCGACGGCGAGCTGGGGGAACGAGACGATCGTCCTCCCGGCGCTGGAGCATCCGGTGACGGTGATCCGAGACGGTTCGGGGACGGTGCACATCTACGCCCAGGACGACCCGGACCTGTTCTACGCCCAGGGATACACCCAGG
The DNA here is from genome assembly GCA_030037265.1 of Thermoplasmata archaeon. Lineage (GTDB taxonomy): Archaea > Thermoplasmatota > Thermoplasmata > Lutacidiplasmatales > UBA184 > JAKIWV01. Next base: position 41,748 of record JASHRQ010000144.1, read on the forward strand.
CCTCGGACCGGCTGTTCCAGATGGAGGTCGAGAGCCTCTCGGCGCAAGGGAACCTGTCGTCGTGGCTGGGACCGAGCGCCCTCGCCTCGGACGAGATGTACCGGTACCTCGGGGTCCCGCAGGCCGCCGCCGCGATGGCCGCCGGGGTCGCCGCCGAGGACCCCAGCGTCGCGCAGGACATGAACGCGTACGTGGCCGGCGTGAACGCCTACATCGACTGGGCCGAGGCCCACCACGCGCTGCCGCTCGCGTTCAAGGTGCTGGGGGTCCAGCCGTACCGCTGGAGCCTCTTTGCCTCGTTCTGCTTCGACCGGCTCATGGTGATCGGGCAGACCACGGGGTTCACGGAGCCCCTGTACGCGGCCGTCGAGGCCGCCGGGGTGGGCGACGCGGCGTTCAACCAGCTGTTCCCGATCTACCCCCAGTACTCCCAGAACTTCACCGTGCTGCCGGGCAACGGCACCGACAACGGGAACTCGCTCGCCGACGAGGGCATCTCGGCGAGCGACCTGTTCTCGCTCGACTGGTTCGGCTCGTGGGCGACCGGCCTGTCGGACGCGCTCAATGCGTCGCTCGTGCCGCTCTACCGCGACGCGATCGCCAACCTCTCGGACCCGTACCTCGCCGACCTCTCCCCGTCGTCCGGCGTCGGTAGCAACAGCTGGGTCGTCGCGGCCAACCACTCCTCGACCGGTACGCCGCTCCTCGCCAACGACCCGCACCTGCCGATCATGCTGCCCTCGCTCTGGGTGAGCACCCAGCTCGTGAGCCCGGACTTCGACGTGGAGGGCTGGTCGCTCGCGGGGCTGCTCGGCGTGCTGATCGGGCACAACGACCAGCTGGCGTGGGGACTCACGAACTCCGAGGGGGCGACGGCGCTCGACTACGTGGAGACGCTCCAGGGCGACAGCTACCTCCAGAACGGCACCTGGCACCCGCTCTCGTGGACGAACGAGACGATCCGCGTCGCGGGCCGCGCACCGGTCGCCTTCGACCTCGCCTGGACCGACAACGGGCCGATCGTGGCGCGCGTCGGCGACTACGGCCTCAGCGTCCGGTGGGCGGGGACCGGCGCGACGTGGGAGGCGATCGCCGAGCTCGACTTCGACCGCGCCCAGAGCATCCCGCAGTTCTTCCAGGCCCTCGCGGACGACTGGTCGATCCCGAACCTGAACGCCGTCGTCGCCCAGTCGAACGCCTCCGACCCGGCCGGCCACATCGCCTGGGTGGTCCCGGCCCGATTCCCGCTCGTCGCGGAGACGCTCCCCGACGGGCAGCACGTGGACGTCATCGGCTCGAGGGGGCCGCTGAACGGCTCGGGCGGCTACGAACCGGTCGGCACCGTCCCGTTCGACCAGCTTCCTCAGGTCGCGGACCCGGCGCAGGGCTACCTGTTCGCGCCCAACCAGCCGACCGTCGGTCCGGAGTACGCCTACCCGTTCATCGGGAGCTGGTGGGACTCCGGCGGGCGCGCGCACACGATCGGCGTCTACCTCCAGAACCACACGACGATGTCGATGGCCTCGATGGAGGGGCTCCAGGCGAACGTGACGGACTCCTGGTCGCTGGCGCTCGCGCCGTCGCTACTCCAGACGCTCGAGGCGCTCGCCCCGGCGAGCCCCCTCGCCCAGGCGGCGGTGCCGTACCTCGAGGCGTTCAACGGCTCGTTCGACGTGGGCTCGGTCGCCGCGACGATCTACACCTACTGGTGGAACGCCCTCGTCACGGCGACGTACGACGCCCCGGTGAGCGCGCTCGGGATCTCGGGAGCGCCGAGCGCCTTCCCGAGCGCCTACGCCTGGCTCGCCACGAACGACCCCGACTCCTCCTGGTTCCCGGGAGGCTTTGCCCACGCGTCGACCCTCGCCGCCCTCGCGGCGCTCGACCTCCTGGCCGCGCACCTGGGGATCGGCCCGACGCCCTCCGCGCCGAACGTGTCGGGATGGACCTGGGGGCGGGTCCACACCTTCGTCCTTCCGTCGCTCACCGGCGTGAGCTCGCTCGCCGCCGGGCCGTATCCGGAGTGGGGGGACAGCTACACGCCGAGCGTCGCGCCGTTCACGGACAACTCGACGTTCCCGCTGCAAGAGGTGGCGATCGGCTCGTCGCTGCGGTTCGTCACCGAACCGGGCCTGGGACCGTCCGTGGGCGTCCTCCCCGGGGGCGCGAGCGAGGACCCGGCGTCGGCGTACTATGACGACCTCCTGCCGCTCTGGCTCGACCACCAGTACGTCAGCATGACGATCGTGCCCACCAGCGCGGGTCCGTTCCCCGAGGGGGTGGTGTCGACCTGGACGCTCCAGCCGTGACGGAGCCGGGCCCTCGCCCGCGCCGCGGACCGCTCGTAGTCGCCGCCGGGGTCCTCGTCGCCGCCTCCGCGGCCGTGGCCTACCTGGTGGCGGCGTGGTGGTCCATCGTGCCGCTGGCCGCCGTGCTCGGAGGGCTCGCCGGCATCGGGCTCCGATGGTATCTCGCCCCGGTCGTCGGGTTCCTGTCGGGCTTCGCGGGATGGGCGGTCCCGCTCCTGCTCCTCCCGGCGGAGCCTCGGACGAAGCTCGCCGACGTGCTCGGGGCGGCCGAGGGGCTCTCCGGCCCGTTCTTCCTGTGGCTGGGACCGCTGCTGATCGGCCTCCTCGGACTGCTGGCGGGCTGCGCGCTGTTCTGCGCCCTCCGGCTCGTCCGTCCCCCGACCGCACGCGAGGCGTCGACCCCCGCGTGAGGGCGGCGGGTCGCCGCTCCCGTGCCGTCGCGGGCCTAGTCCCGAACGATCAGCACCGGGCACTTCGCGTGGTGGACGACCGCGTCGGAAACGCTCCCGAGGAAGAACCGCTGGCCCGCGGAGAGGCCCCGCGCGCCCATCACCAGGAGGTCGACGGGGTGGTCCTCCAGGTACCGGAGGATCTCCTCGGCGACGAACCCGTCGAGCAGGACCGTCTCGATCGACTTCGCCCCGCCGGCCGACGCCCGCTTCTGGAGGTCGTCGAGCACCTGCCGATGGACCGCCACCTCCGCGTCATGGATGACCGGTACGGACGTCGCCGCCATCGGCGGCATGACGTGGAGCGGCGCGACGCTGATCAAGGTCAGCGTGGCGCCGAGCGAGGCGGCGAGCGTGCCCGCGAGGTCGAGCGCCTTCTCCGCCGGTTTCGATCCGTCCACCGCCACCCCGATCCTCTTCACTGCGACCATGATCCTCCTCCCGCGCGGGGTGGGTCCACCCCGATACCGCGGGACGAGCGGCGGGCTAATGAGGGCTCGCTATCCGGCACTTGACGCCGTCGGGGGCGGTGGCCCCTCCGCCGGTGAGCCGCGCCGGGTCAAGCTTATCGCCCCGCCGGTCAGGCGGCGCCCGTCATGCCGGGTCCGCTCCGCATCGTGGTCGCGGTGAAGCACGGCATCGACGTCGCACTGACCCGCCCGGACCCCTCGACCGGCGCCATCTCCCTCGCGAACGCCCCGCGAAAGACGAGCGACTTCGACCGCAATGCGGTCGAGGAAGCCGTACGGATCCGCGAGCGGTCGGGAGCGACGGTGACCGCCGTCTCGATCGGCGGGGCCGCGGCCCGGGAGGCGGTCCGCGATGCCCTCGCCATCGGGGCCGACGAGGGCGTGCTGATCGCCGTACCGGACGCGGGGACAACGGACTCCCGCCTGACCGCCCGGGCGGTGTCGGCGTTCCTCCGGGGGGCGGGATTCGACTTGCTGCTGCTCGGGGAGGGCAGCACCGACCACTTCTCCGGTACCGTGGGCCCCCGGGTGGCGGCCGAGCTCTCGATCCCGTCGGTCTGCCATGTCCGTCGGCTCGCCCTGGAACCTGGCTCGGTCGTCGCCGACCGGGACCTCGAGTCCGCGGTGGAGTCGGTCCGCGTGGGCCTCCCCGCGGTGGTCACGGTCGGGCAGGAGATCAACACCCCCCGGGCGCCCACCTTCCTCTCCACCCTCAAGGCGTCCAAGAAGGAGATCCGGCAGGTTCCGCTCACCGAGCTCCCGGGACTCCTCCCGACCCCGGCCCCGGCGGTCCGCATCGAACGGGCCTTCCAGCCCACGGTCCCACGGAAGCAACGGGTCCTCTCCGGCGCCTCGCCCGACGCCCTCGCGACGGAGCTCCTGGAAGCGCT
>JASHRQ010000145.1 GCA_030037265.1 Thermoplasmata archaeon
AGGCGGCTCTTAACCGCAAGGTCAGGGGTTCGAATCCCCTCGGGCCCGGGTCCGAGTCCCCGCGGACTCGGACCCGATCGATGCTGAAGGGCGCGCTTATGTAGCAAAGTTATGTCACCCATAGACAGTGTCTACGGAAACCACCTCGATTGCCCTGGATCGGGAGGCGTACGACCTACTCCGCGACCGAAAGCGGCCGGGCGAGTCGTTCAGTCAGGTCGTAAAACGCCTCGCGGGTAGCCGCCGCCCCCTGTCGAGCTTTGCCGGAGCATGGAAGGGGATGCCGGAGAGAACTCTTCGGGAGATCCAGGCCGAACGCAAGCGTCTGCGGGAGCTCGATGAGCAGCGATTCGAACGACTCCTGAGGGGTCCGGACTGACATGGTCCGTACTTTGGACACTTCCTTCCTCCTCGACGTTCTTCGAGGGCATCGAGGAGCTGCGGCCAAAGCCGCTACCTTGGACGCCGAAGGCGAGACCGTCACCCTCCCCGCGCCGGTCCTCGCCGAGTTCCTGGACGGTGCGCACCTCGCCGGCGGGACCTACCTCGCTCGGGCGTTGCAGCTCGTTGCGGGCCGCGACGTGGTACCGTTCGACAAGGACTGCAGCCTGATCGCCGGCCAGCTGAGGGCCGAGCTTCGCCGCCGGGGAGAGTCGCTCCCGATGATCGATGCCATGATCGCCTCGACCGCGCTCCGGCATCATAGCGTTCTGATCACCAGGGACGCGGGGTTCACCCGAGTTCCGGGTCTTGCGGTAGAGTCCTACTGACTCCCTCGAGAGGACCGCCGGCCTCCGGTCGCGGGCCCCTCGGAACGAACGCGTATGCGTCCGGGAACCCTCGGGTCCGTCCATCCTCTCCGGCCCGTCGTGCCTCCTCTCCCCGGGCGGCTCTCCGCTCCGTTTAGATACTTGCCCGATGGACGGGGAGCGACGCCGAGCACGGAGCAACGGCATGACGTACTTCGTCGTGATCAACGACAGCGGGCCCGGATGGGACCCCTCGCGCCTGCGGCGCGACCAGGACGGGTGGGCCGAACACGCGGCGTACGTCGACGGCCTGGCGTCCGAGGGATTTTTCCTCCTGGTCGGACCGCTGTCCCCTACCCGGTCGCTCCTGATCGTGGCAGCCGACAGCGAAACCGTCGCCCGAGCCCGGCTCGCGGAGGATCCGTGGAGAAGGAGGGGGACCCTCCGTCTGGTTTCGATCGAACCCTGGGAAGTGCTGGTCGGCAAGGAACGCCTGGCCGCCTCGCCCGGATAGCTCGGGCGGCCTCGGCCACGTGCCGGACCCAATCCGCTCCCGAATCCCCTCGGGCTCGGGACCGTTTCCCTATCCCAACCGATGCCCGGGGCTTCCCGGGCCTCGAAGTACGCGCGATGACTCCCGGGCGTTCGGCAGCAAGCCCGGAACGAGGGGATTACGACCGGACGGGGGCGCGTGAACCCGAGGACCCGCCGACGATCCGGGCCCCGATCACGACCAGCCAGACCAGCGCCGGTGCCACGATCAGCCTCTCCAGCCCGCCGAAGCCCAACGGACCGTACTCCGTGCGGAAGAGGGAGGCGATGAGGGTCCCTCCGGAGATCACCCCGCAGACCAGCGTGAGCAGGCGCCAGCCGGTCCAACGGGGATGGCCCGTCATGGAGATCCCGAGCAGGACCAGCGCCGCCGCGCTCCCCCCGAACGCCAGCAGCGCCCCGAGCCCGTGCGCCGCCCCGACGGTGTCCTCGGGGAACAGCCCGACGATCGAGGCCCCGATCCCCGCGACGATCAGCAGCACTACTCCCCCCATGGCCGCCCGGACTCGTGGGAGGACCGGGAAGACGAGAATCGCCCCGACGGCGACCAATGCACCGAATCCGATGATCGAGGCGTTGAAGACGGCGTGCAACGGGGAGCAAACGTACGAGGTCCCCATCGGGTTCTCGTGGCAGGACACCGCGCCGAGGTCGCTGATCGCGTTGTCCAGCACGTTGTACGGCGTGGTCCACGCCAGCTGGACGACGAGCATCGCGACCACGAACTGAACCGCTCCGACGAGCCACAGTACCCCCCCGAGGCGGACGCTGCGGGAGGCAGGGGACGATTCCGGTGGCGCGGAGGAGGGATCCGTATCGGGCAACGAGTTCGACACGGCGCCGCCCATATGATTCATGATGCTCGCTTCGGGAAACCGGAACGAACGACGCGCCTTCGGCCGCGGGGGGGTCCGGGCGGGGAGGGTCGTGAGCCGACGGACGACCCCGCGGCGGGGAAAGGACCGGTGACTCCGGTCGCGCGGCTCCACCCGGAGGGAGCCGAACGAAGGACTCCGGGCCCCCTCGTCGACCCGCCGAGGCGAGCCGGGCGGGACGTTCAGCCGCCGGGGTCCGCGGCGCGCCCGGCCGTCGGCGGAGCGACGGTCAGCACGATTCGCGGTCCGCCCTCCTCCGCGGCCCACGCGGTCGCCACTTCGGAGAGCGGAACCGCTCGCACCGGGACCTGCCAGCCGCCGGACACCGCAGCGTCAAAGAGGCGGGACGCCGCGTCGAGCAGCCGGGGGACCGGCACGCTCCCGGTGCCGCTCCCCATGAGCAGGATCGCGGAGGCCCGGAGGACCTCGCTCGGCAGCGAGAGGTCGGCGCCGCTCGCGGAACCGATCTCGACGTACCGGACGGGAACTCCGTCCCCGCTGGCCCGCGCGGCCGCCACGAGCAGCCGCTCCGCGCTCTTCCCCCACAGATAGTCGAGGACCACGTCCACGCGCCCGGAGAACTGGCGTTCGAGCGCCCGATCGAGCTCGGACCCCTCCGCGACCAGCGGGACCGTCTCGTCCGCGCCGAGCTGCGCCACCGCGGCCAGGGCGGCGGGGTTGCGGCCGGTCGCGATCACCTTCCCCGCGCCGAGCTGTTTCGCGACCTGCACGGCGAGGCGCCCCGCCGTACCGGTGGCCCCGTTGATCAGCACCGTTTCGCCGGGTTGGAGCCGGGCCCGTTCCGTCAGCGCGGCCCAGGACGAGATGCCGGGATTGGCGATCGCCGCCGCCGTTACGTCATCCAGACCCGGTGGCAGCGGGACACAGCGCGACTCCGGGACGACCGTCTGCTCGGCCATTCCCCCGTAGGGCGCGCGGGGCAGGGCAAAGTAGACGCGGGTCCC
>JASHRQ010000146.1 GCA_030037265.1 Thermoplasmata archaeon
GTGGTGCGCCATCATCTCGAACAGCGTGAGGTGGCGGCCGCTGCGCCCCACCTCCGGCAGGTCGTTGAACCGGAGGCACGGCTGGCTCAGGGTGAGCGGGTTCGCCGGCGGGGGGATCTCGCCGGAGGTCACCCACGGCTGGAAGTCGTAGATGCTCGCCTGCGTGAAGAAGACGTCGTTCCGCCAGCGCGCGACGATCGGGTACCGCCGGATCCTCGTGTGGCCGCTCCGCTCGAAGAAGGTGAGGAACTTCTCGCGCATCTCCGACGTCGAGTACGGCGTCCGGAACCCCGGGTCCCCGAGGAACGAGTACGGGGTGCACGGCACCTCGGAGCACCGGTCCTGGGGCCCCAGGCTCCAGAACGCCGAGCCGCACGACCCGCAGACGCGCCGGGTGAAGCCGGCCCGATGGAAGTACGGGAGGTCGTACTCAGCCGCGTCCATCGGCGCGGCGGCGAGTCCGGCGCGCTCTAAAGCCCTTCCGCCGCGCGCGGCGTCGCCGGGGCCGCTCCGCGACCGCGTCGTCGCGCCGGGGCGGGCGGCGCCCGTCCGCGAGCGCGACCCCGGTCGCGCAGTACTCGCGGATCGGGCACCGGTCGCACCACGGGCCGCGCGGGCGGCAGAGGTTCTGGCCGTGCTGGACGAGCACGGGGTTGAGCGGGATCCAGTACTCGCGCGGCACGCACCGCACGAGCGCCGCCTCGGTCTCCTCGGGGGAGCGCGTCCGGACGATGCCCAACCGGTTCGCGATGCGGTGGACGTGGGTGTCGACGGGCACCGCCGGGATGCCGTAGCCGAAGACGAGCACGCAGTTCGCGGTCTTGGGGCCGACCCCCGGGAGCGTGAGGAGGGCGTCCCGGTCGGTCGGCACGCGGCCCCCGAACCGGTCGAGGATCTCCCGCGCCGTCGCGCGGATGTGCCGCGCCTTCGTGTGGAAGTAGCCGGTCGCCCGGATGAGCCGCTCGACCCGGGCCGTCGGCGCGGCCGCGAGCTCGCGGGGCCCGGGATACGCCGCGAACAGCGCCGCCGAGGCCCGGTCGGTGTTCTCGTCCCGCGTGCGCTGGGAGAGGATCGTGCCGACGAGGACCTGGAACGGGTCCTCCGCGTGCTCCCGGAGGTACGGCACCCTCCAGTCGCCGCGGTGGTAGAACGCGCTCAGCCGGTCCATCACGACCTCCCAGTCCATCGGCGTCGGCCGGGTCATGGGACGGGCGCCTCCTGGCCGGGACCGCGGAGCGAGGGGTCGGACAGGTCCGGCTCGTCCGACGCGCGGCCGGCGAGCACGTTCAGCAGCTCGCCGATGAGGTAGTCGCTCCCGGCGGCGAGCGTGAAGCCGTCCTTCCCGGTGGCGGCCCGGGCGAGCCGGAGCGCCGCCTCGGCCGACGGGCTCGCGACGACGCGCGGGAACCGGCCGCGCGCGGCCCGCCGGAGCGACTCCAGGTCGAGCGACCGGTCCGAACGGATCGGCGTGAGGACGATCGTCCCGGCGAGCGGCGACAGCGCCTCCAGGATCTCCTCCGCCTTCTTGCCGCGGAGGCAGCCGAACAGGAGGACGTTCTCCGCGGGGTCCGCGAACGGGACGATCTCGGCGAGGCTCGCCGCGAGCGCCCGCGCGCTCTCCGGCGTGTGCGCGATGTCGAGGTACAGGTCGGGCCGGCGCGCGACGCGCTCGAGCCGGCCCCGCCACTCGACCGACCGGACGCCCCGGCGGACCTGCGCGTCGGTCGCCGTCCGGCCGAGCGACTCGAGCAGGAGGTCGGCCGCCGCGACGGCCACCGCCACGTTGCGCGCCTGGAACGTGCCGAGGAGCGGGAGCGCGAGCCGGTCGACGCGCCGCCGCGGCGTCTCGACGGCGAGGCGCTGCACCCCCTCGCCGAGGGTCCGGCCCTCGTACCGGACCTCGCGGTCGAGGTGCCAGACCGGCACCCCGGCGGCGTGGGCGACGCGCTCGATCTCGCGGAGCGGCTCCGGCTTCGGCTCGGAGACGACGAGCCGCATGCCGGGATGCACGATCCCCGCCTTCTGGAAGGCGATCGCCGTGAGCGTGGGGCCGAGGATCTCCTCGTGCTCGAGCTCGATCGTCGTGATCGCCCCGACGGCGGCGTGGAGCACGTTCGTCGCGTCGAGGAGCCCCCCCACGCCGACCTCGACGACCGCCGCGTCGACCCGCTCGCGGGCGAACCAGTCGAACGCCAGCGCCGTCGTCATCTCGAAGAACGTGGGGGGATGGGGCAGCCGACCCGCCCGCTCGAGCTCGTCCGAGATCGCCTCGATCCGCGCGACCCCCTCGACGACCGCGCCGGGAGCGATCGGGACGCGGTCGACCTGCATCCGCTCCCGGTAGCTCTGGAGATGGGGGGAGGTGTACAGCCCGGTCCGGAGCCCCGCCGCGGAGAGAACACTGGCGGCGATCGCGGAGACCGACCCCTTCCCCTTGCTCCCCGCGACGTGGACCGCCGGGAACCGCCGCTCCGGGTGGCCGAGCGCCTCGAGCAGCGCCTCGATCACCTCGAGGCCCGGCCGGGCGCCGAACCGGCGCCGGCGGAACAGTCGGTCGAGCGTCGCCCGATACGCCGCGTCCGGCACGGGGGTCGTCCGTCGTCCAGCGGGCCGCGGACTTAACGGTGCGCCGACGCGGGCCGCTCAGTACATCGAGCGCTCGCGGAACGACCCGAGGACGTCCTGGAGGGCCCGGACGATCTCGCCGAGGGTCGCGCGGGCGCGGAGCGCCTCCAGGATCGACGGCATGGTGTTGGCGCCCTCCCGCCCCGCGGCCTTCCGCACCGCCTCCAGCGCGGCCGCGTGCCGCCCGCGGTTCCGACGGGCCCGGAGCGCGGCGAGCCGCCGGGACTGCTCCCGACGGGCCCGCTCGGGGATCTTGAGCCGGGGGACGCGCATCGGCGCGTCGACGGGGTAGGCGTTCACTCCGACGACGCGGAGGTCGCCGGAGTCGATCCGCCGCTGGTACCGGAACGATGCCTCCTGGATCTCGCGCTGGAAGAACCCCTGCTCGATCGCCGGGACCACCCCCCCGAGCTCGTCGATCCGGTCGAAGTACCGGTGCGCCTCCTCCTCCATGCGATCGGTGAGCCACTCCACGAAGTAGCTCCCCCCGAACGGGTCGACGGCGTCGGCGACGCCGCTCTCGCAGGCGAGGATCTGCTGCGTCCGGAGCGCGATCCGGACCGCGTCCTCGGTGGGGAGCTGGAGCGCCTCGTCGTACGAGTTGGTGTGGAGCGACTGCGTCCCCCCGAGGACGCCCGCGAGGGCCTGGATCGTGGTGCGGACGATGTTGAGCTCCGGCTGCTGGGCCGTGCACGAGCACCCGGCGGTCTGGGTGTGGAACCGGAGCCAGAGCGAGCGCGGCTTCTTCGCGTGGAACCGGTCGCGCATCACCCCCGCCCAGACGCGCCGCGCCGCGCGGAACTTCGCGATCTCCTCGAAGAAGTCGTTGTGCGAGTTGAAGAAGAACGACAGCCGCGGCGCGAAGTCGTCGACGGCGAGGCCGCGGCGCACCGCCTCCTCGACGTAGCAGATCCCGTCGGCGAGCGTGAAGGCGAGCTCCTGCGTCGCCGTCGAGCCGGCCTCCCGGATGTGGTAGCCGGAGATCGAGATCGGGTTCCACTTCGGCAGGTGGCGGGTCGCGTACTCCACGGTGTCGGTCACGAGCCGGAGCGCGGCGCGCGGGGGGTACAGGAACTCCTTCTGGGCGATGTACTCCTTGAGGATGTCGTTCTGCGTCGTTCCCCCGAGCGCCGCGGCGGGCGTCCCCTGCGCCTCGGCGGAGAGGACGTACATCCCCCAGACGATGTTCGCGGGCGCGTTGATCGTCATCGACGTGGTGACCCGGTCGAGCGGGATCCCGCGGAGGAGCCGGCGCATGTCGTCGAGCGACGAGACGTTCACGCCGCACTTCCCCACCTCCCCCAGCGCCTGGGGGTCGTCGGCGTCGAGGCCGTAGAGCGTCGGGTCGTCGAACGCGATGGAGAGGCCGGACTCCCCGTGCGCGAGGAGGTAGCGGAACCGCCGGTTCGTCTCCTCCGGCGTGCCGAACCCGGAGAACATCCGCATCGACCAGAGCCGGCCCCGGTGCATCGTGGGATGGATCCCGCGGGTGAACGGGTACTGCCCGGGGTAGCCGATCCGGTCCTCCCCCTCCGGCTCGGGCCCGGGGAGGTAGAGCCGGTCGACGGGGAGTCCGCTCAGGGTCGTGAACGGCTCGCGTCGCTCCGGGTTCTGGGCGAGGAACGGCTCGAGCACGTCGGTCCGCCAGCGACGCTCCGGCTCCGCGAGGGGATCGGGGGGAGCGCCCGGAGCGCCGGCCGCGGGAGGGGTCGACCGGCTGGCCGCCATCGCTTCCCGGAAGGGCCCCCGGCCGATTTAACCCCCGCCGCCCCGGCGCCGGGCCGCTTCCCCCGCCGCCGGCGGGCCCCGC
>JASHRQ010000147.1 GCA_030037265.1 Thermoplasmata archaeon
ATAGCGCGCAAGATATAGCGCCATCGCGCCATGCAACAGGGCGCGGACGGCCTCGATAGGTTCGCCTCGTTCAGACGGGTCGCGGCCGATCCGCTGCAGCGCTTGATGGACGGCGTTCGAATAAGTGAAGACGTGATGTGCGGTTTCCCAGTCGGAATGCTCGTGGTCCGTGCCGGGGGATACGGGTCCCGGAGGGGATCTCATCGCCCGGAAAAGGAGCCGGGAGCCCTTAAGGGTCGCGTAGGTGCGCGGTCAGTGGGTGGGTCCGGCCGAGCCCGCCGTCGAGCGCACGATGCTCCCTCCGAAGGTCCGTCCCGGCGACGAGGCACGGGTGGTCGCCCCGGCCCGGAGCCTCGCCTGGCCGTGGGTCGAGGGGGCGCTGCCGCTCGCGGAAGAACGGCTCCGCTCGCTGGGCCTCACGGTCACCTACGGCGAGCACGTCCGCGAGCGGGACGCCTTCGGCTCCTCGTCGGTCGAGCACCGGCTCGCCGACCTGCACGCCGCCCTCGCCGACCCGGCGGTGAAGCTCGTGTTGCCGGTCGCGGGCGGCTTCAACTCGAACCAGCTGCTCCGGTACCTGGAGTACGACCTCTTCCGGGCGCACCCGAAGGTCGTGGGGGGCTTCTCGGACATCACCGCGCTCGCGAACGCCCTGTACGCCCGGACGGGCGTCGTCACGTACTCGTCCCCGTGCCTGTTCAACTTCGGGGAGCCGGAGAACGTCGAGTACACGGTGGAGCAGTTCCGGCGGTGCGTCGCCGAGGACGGCCCGTACGCCGTTCCTCCCTCCGAGCGGTGGAGCTACGACAAGTGGGCGCGCGGGGTCGCGCGGCGGACGTTCCACCCGAACCGGGGGCCCTGGACGATCCAGCCCGGCCGCGCCGAGGGGACGATCGTCGGCGGGAACCTCTCGACGTTCAACCTCCTCCACGGAACCGAGTACCTGCCGGACCTCACCGACACGATCCTGTTCGCCGAGGACGACCACGAGTCCCGCGCGGTGAATTTCGACCGGGACCTGCAGTCGGTGCTCCACCTGCCCGGCGCCCGGGGGATCCGCGGCGTCGTGTTCGGCCGGTTCGAGGCGGAGAGCGAGGTCACCCCGGAGCTCCTCCGCGGGATCGTGGAGCGCAAGGAGGAGCTCCGCGGGGTCCCGGTCGTCGCCGACGCGGACTTCGGCCACACGACCCCGCTCTTCACCTTCCCGATCGGCGGCCGGGCGCGGCTCGAGGCCGGGCCCGACGGCGTGCGGCTCGAGTGGCTCGTGCACTGATCCGGTCGGCTGGTGTTCTCGTACGACCGAACGGCCGGGGGGAGGGCCCTCGCGATCCCTCCAGCCGGGAACCGGCCGCAGCCCACGCCCGCTCGGGAGCTCGAGTTGGGGGGGAACCGTACCACGCAAATTTCCATAGCCACGTGCGGGCTCGGGACGGAAGGATGGGAGTCGGGGATTCAGGGAGCGCCCGGTCTGGCACTCCGACACGTCCCGTGTCGCCGCAAGAGATGCTCGGCCCGCTGACCGCGCTCGAGCTAAAGTACGCGCCTCCCGTCCTGTACCTCGCCGGAGCGACCCGACTGCCCCTCCGGCACCCTCGCGTCGCCGTCGTCGGGACCCGACAGCCTTCCGCCGAGGGACGGGCGGCTGCTACCGCACTGTCCCGCACGCTTGCCGAGCAGGGCGTGACGGTGATCAGCGGCTTGGCCCGGGGAGTGGATACCGCGGCCCACCGGGCGGCGATGGACGCGGGGGGCCACACCGTGGCGGTGCTGGGCACGCCGCTCTCCCGCGTCCATCCGCCGTCCAACGCGGAGCTCCAGCGGCGCATCATGGCGGAGCATCTCGCCGTTTCCCAGTTCGCCGACGGCGCACCGGTCCGTCCCGCGAATTTCCGGGTCCGGAACCGGACGATCGCCCTGATCGCCGATGCCTCGGTTATCCTCGAGAGCGGGGACACGGGGGGGTCGTTGAGCGTCGGCTGGGAGGCGCTCCGACTCGGCCGGCCCCTCTTCGTTCCCGATCGTGAGTTTACCCGGTCCTCGCAAACCTGGCCGGACCGGCTGGCCCGCTACGGCGCGGTCCGATTCCGAGCGCCCTCCGACATCCTGGAATGGCTGCCGAGCGCCGTTCCCAGTCCAGAAACCTCGCTCCTCGCCCTGCGCGCCGCTTGAGTCGGTCCCTCCGACGGCCGCCCCGGTCCTCCGGGCCGGTACGGTGTCGGCTCGCTCCGGACGGGCGAGTCGAGGTCCGTGGGCCGGGGTCGCTAGAACGCCGGGGTCCATCCCATCCGGAGGAGGCCCCAGTTCGCGACGACGACGAGGATCACGACGAGGAGGTACGGCCCCGAGACGACGAACCCGCGGAGCGCCGTCCGGCGCTCCGAGGAGCGCCAGAGCGGCAGCTCGGCCCCGAGGAACACCAGCGCCACGGCGACGAGCGCGAGAATCGCGGGGAGCGCGATCGGTCCCACGACGGCGAGCAGCGCCGTCGCCGGGACGAGCAGCGCGGCGGAGACGACGGTCACCCGCGCCGAGTAGGACGGGTCGTCCATCCGCGGGAGCATCGGCAGCCCGGCCCGGCGGTAGTCGTCCCGCAGCATCAGCGCGAGGCTCCAGAAGTGCGGCGGGGTCCAGAGGAAGACGAGCAGCGCGAGCGCGAGGGCGCCGTCGGTCCAGGTGCCGGTCGCGGCCGCGCTGCCGGCGAGCGCGGGGGCGCTCCCGGCGAACCCGCCGATGACGATGTTCCAGGCGGTCCGGCGCTTGAGCCAGACGGTGTAGACGAGGACGTACGTCACCGACCCGAGGAGGATCGACAGGCCGGTGAGCGGGTTCAACAGGACCGTCGCGAGCCCGATGCCGAGCGCGCTCAGCCCGACCCCCAGGACGAGCGCCGCGCGGCCGGAGGTGCGCTCCGCGGGGATCGGGCGGTCCTGCGTGCGGCGCATCCGGCCGTCCAGGTCCCGGTCCCAGTAGTGGTTCAGCGCCGCCGCGCCGCCGGAGGCCGCCGCGCCGAGCGCGACCAGGAGGCCCAGGCGCACCGGGTCGACCCGGTCCGGCATCGCGACGAAGTAGCCGGCCGCGGCCACCGCGACGATGAGCAGCGTGATGGACGGCTTCGTGAGCGCGAGGTAGTCGCGCCAGGCCGCCCGGCGCCCGGGCCCGCCGGACGCGCTCATCGGGCGCCGGGACCCGGCA
>JASHRQ010000148.1 GCA_030037265.1 Thermoplasmata archaeon
GGCCGGTGCGGACGGAGCGCTCGAGCCGGTGGGGTTCCTCGCGCTCGCCGACCGGCCGCGGGCGGACGCGGCGGAGCTCGTCCGCTCCCTCCGGGCGATGGGGGTGCGCGTGGTGATGCTCACCGGGGACACCGGAGCGACCGGGCGCGCGGTGGCGCGGGCGGTCGGCCTCGGCGCCCGGTTCGGCGAGCGGACCGACCTCGACCGGGCGGCCGGGTTCGACGGGTTCGCCGGGGTGTATCCGGAGGACAAGTACCGGATCGTCCGGGCGCTGCAGGGGGCCGGGCACACCGTCGGGATGACCGGCGACGGCGTGAACGACGCGCCGGCGCTGAAGCAGGCCGAGGTCGGGGTCGCCGTCGCGAGCGCCACCGACGTCGCGCGCGCGTCCGCGAAGCTCGTCCTGACGCGGCCGGGCCTCACGGACCTCGTGAGCGCCGTCCGGAGCGGGCGGGCGGTGTACCGTCGGATGCTGACCTGGACGCTCACCAAGGTGTCGAAGAACCTGGAGCAGGTCGTCCTGCTCACCGTCGGGTTCGTCCTCGCGGGGATCTTCGTGACCCGTCCGTTCCTCGTGCTCCTGCTGATGTTCACCAACGACTTCGTGACGATGTCGGTCGGCACGGACCGGGCGCTCTCCTCCGCCGTCCCGGACCGGTGGGACGTCCGCGGGATCGTCGCGGTGGCGGCGGTGATCGGCGCCGGCTGGCTTGCGGTGTCGTTCGGCCTCCTCGACTGGGCGCTCCACGGCGCCCACATGGGCCTGGGCGCGCTCCAGACGTTCTTCTTCGTCTACCTCGTCTTCTCGTCCCAGGGCACGCTCTTCCTCGTGCGGGTACCGGGTCGGATGTGGAGCCTCCGCCCGAGCGGGTGGATCCCGCTCGCGATGGTCGCGGACGGGCTCGTCGTGTCGACGCTCGCGCTCACCGGGACGCTCATGGCACCGATCCCGCTCGCGTGGGTGCTCCTGCTGCTCGGGGTGGTCGCCGGGGCCGCGCTCGCGCTCGACCCGCTCAAGGTAGCGATCCTGCGCCGGGCGGGCTCCGCCGGTCCCCGCCCCCCGGGCGCCGTGGCTCCCGGCCCGAGCGCCCCGTGACGCCGGGGGCGGAGATGGGAGCCCGCCGACCCGCGAGCCGTACGCGTTACGCGAGGTCCCGGCCCGCGAGCAGCGTCCGGATCAGGTCGAGGAACGGGCGCGGGCTGAGCGGAAGGTCCACGCGGTGGCGCACGGCCGCGGCCGTGGCGACCGGGTCGCGCGAGCCGACCACGACGAGCGTGGGCCCGGCGAGCGCCTCCCGCTGCCACCGCCGGACCGTGGGGGAGAACGGGCCGTTGCTCGCGACCACCACGAGCCGCGTTCCCCGGAGCATCCGCTCGGCCGTCGAACGGGCGCCGAGCCCCCGCACGTACCGGCAGTCGACCCCGTCCGACTGGAGCAGGTCGACGATCGCCCGGCCCAGGCTCGGGGTCTCGCCCACGACCACCACGCCCGGCGCCGGCACGCCCGGGAGCACGGCGCGTCGCTGCCTATAGTCGGTCCGTCAATCCGGCGAGACCCGCCGGGACGCGGGCGACGGACCGGGGGGACGCCGTCCCGACCCCGCCGGGGCCGCGCGGCCCGACAGCCAGATGAGGCCCGCCGGGCTCCGACGCCCGGAGGGCGAGACCATCCCGGCGGACCGACTGGACCCCGAGCTCGCGACGGCCGCGCTCGAGCACGCGCCCGCCGGGGTCGCGATCGTCACGGCGCCCGGCACCCTCGTCTGGGCCAACGCGGCGTACTTCGAGGCGACCGGGAGGTCGACGGAGCTCCTCGGCCGGGACCTCCACGACCTCCACGAGACCGACGGCACGTGGTCCGCGCCGATCCGGGCCGCCGTGGAGGCGGCGTTCCGGGAGGGGGCGTCGGCGTCGTTCCCGGCGGTGCGCGCCCGGCACCGGAAGCGCTCCGGAGGGGTCTACCTGGACGTGGACGTCCGTCCGCTGCCGCCGGGCCCCGGCCGCCCGGCGGGCGCGCTGCTCCTGGTGCGCGACGCGACCGACCGGGTCCTCGAGGCCGAGCGGGCCCGCCTGTTCTCCCAGTCGTTCCGGAGCTCCACCAACGCGATGCAGCTGACCGACGCCCGGGGGGTGATGGTCGACGTGAACCCGGCGTACGAGCGGATCTACGGCTACTCGCGCGCGGAGTGCATCGGCCGCCGGCCGAACCTCGTCCGCAGCCGGTACACGCCGCCCGAGCTGTACGAGCAGATGTGGGCCGACCTGACCGACCCCCAGCGGGGGTACTGGTCCGGGGAGCTCCTGAACCGGGACCGGAGCGGACGCGAGCGCCCGGTCCTGCTCAGCATCACCGCGATCCGCGACGCCGGGGGCGCGGTCACGCACTACCTGGGCGTCGCCGTCGACCGGTCCGAGCAGCGGAACTGGGAGATGCGGATCGCGCACTCCGACAAGCTCGCGTCGGTGGGCCAGCTCGCGGCCGGCGTCGCGCACGAGATCAACACGCCGCTCGCGAACGTGATGCTGGTCGCCGAGAGCCTCCGCCGCCGGACCCGCGACCCGGAGCTGCTCCAGCGGCTCTCGACGCTCACCGACCAGGTCGAGGTAGCCGCGCGCATCGTCCGGAGCCTCCTCGACTTCGCGCGGCGGCAGGAGCCGCGCGTGGCCGACATCGACCTCGCCGACGTGGTGCGCGAGTCGGTGCAGTTCCTCCGCGGGAAGCAGTCCGCCGACGTGCGGGTGGAGAGCGTGGGACCGGAGGACGGCGCGCCGGTCTCCGGCGACCGGGGCCAGCTCGTCCAGGTCGTGACGAACGTCCTCAACAACGCCGCCGACGCGATGGGCGGGCACGGGACGATCCGCGTCGAGGTCCGGCGGCGCGGGGGGTTCGTGGAGCTCGAGGTGGTCGACCAGGGCCCGGGGATCGCCCCGGAGGTGCTTCCGCACATCTTCGAGCCGTTCTTCACGACCAAGCCCGAGGGGGAGGGGACCGGGCTCGGGCTCGCGGTCTGCCACGGGATCGTCCAGTCGCACCACGGGTCGATCGTCGCGCGGAACGCCCCCGGGGCCGGGGCCAGCTTCCTCATCACGCTCCCGCTCCGCGCCGTCCCGTCCCGCTCTCCTCCGCCGTCGGCGGCCTGACCGGTCGAGCGCGCGGCGCCGCGGCACGCCCCGTCAATCCGGCTTCATGAAGCGGGGAAATACCCCGTCCCGCGCTCCATCCCTCGGTGAGCCCGATGAGGACCGACCTGCCGGGAATCCCGAGTTGCGACGCGAGCCGACCGTCCGGGAGGGAGCGCGTCCGGCGCCGGTAGGCGGCGGACGGAGGACCGAACCATGGCGTTCCTGGATGACCTCGCGCTCATCGAGGTGCTGCTGGCGCTCGCCGCCGCCCTGTTCGCCTACGGGGGCGTGCGGGTGTGGTACGCGATCCGGTCGAACGACCCGGCGAGCGTGCGCGGAGTGCTCCGCGGGCTGGGCGTGCCGCTCGGCGCCGTCGGCGTCCTCACGCTCACGATCGCGGTCTGGGGGGAAACGGCCTGGCCGTTCCCGGCGGCGGACGGGATGGCCGGCTACAACATCTTCTTCTTCGACCCGCTGGCTTTGCTCGGCCTCCTCCTGGTCGCGTACGCCCTCGTCGCCACCCTCTCGCTGAAGCTCGAGTACGTGGGCCTCCTCGCCTTCGTCTCGGGGGCGGTCACGATGTTCTACGGCTGGACCGGCTACACCGCGAGCCCGGCGTTCACGAAGGACCCGCTCGAGACGTTCCTGCTGTACCTCGCGTTCGGCGCGGCGGGCCTCACCGCCTTCCCCGCGACGGTCGTGGTCGACCACTACCTCGGCCGCGCCGAGTCGGGACGGACGCCGTTCGCCTTCGGCCAGGCGCGCCGCGCCGGCGCGGGGCTGCGCCGGGTCAACGCGCGGGCCGCGCAGCCGGTCGCCCCCGGGGTGGCCGTCCCCGCTCCCGCGGCGTCGGTCTCCGCGGACCCGGCCCCGGAGGGATCCTTCCGGTTCCCGGCGTGGGCGCAGACGCTCGTGCTGCTGTTCCCGCTGTTCGCGGCCATCGCCGCGATCGCGGCGTTCGCGTACTTCGGCGTGACCCTGCCGGGTCACCTCGGCGCGGGGGCCGCCGGGGCCCCGTAGGCCGCGCGCCGACGACCGCCGGCCGGGCCCAACCCGTTCCCGGGCCCGGAGGGAGCCTCCCTCCGGGCCCCGACCGACCGCTCGCAAAGGCCTAAACCCCGCCGTACCGATGGCGGGCCGTGCGAGTCCTGGTCGTGGACGACGACGAGGTGTTCCGGACCGAGCTCGCGGAGCTCCTCGGGGACGACGGGCACACCGTCGCCGTCGCCCCGTCCGCCGGCAAGGCGCTGGCGGCACTCGAGGAGGACGAGTACGACCTCGTGCTGACCGACTTGAAGATGCCGCGGCAGAGCGGCATCGAGCTGCTCCGGGAGGTCCGGGCGCGGTGGCCGAGGACCCTCGTGGTCCTCCTGACCGGCTACGCCACGATCGAGACCGCGCTCGAGGCGATGAAGGCCGGCGCGTTCGACTACCTCAGGAAGCCGTTCCGGGCCGACCAGCTCCGGGCGACGCTCGAGCTGGTCGCGCAGGAACGCGCGTTCGAGTCGCCCGCCGGGGCGTCCCGCGACCCGCTCCGGGAGGCGAGCGCCCTCGCCGCGTCCGGCGGCCACGACGTGCTCGTCATCGGGGATGCTCCCCAGGGCCCGCGGAAGGGGATCTCGTTCCAGCCGCTCGTCCCGGACGCGCCGTCGCAGGCGGTCGACCAGGTGCGCGAGTTCCTCCGCCAGCACCCGAACGGCGCCGTCGTCGTCGGCGGGGCGGAACGGTGGCTCGCCCACCACCGGCTCGAGGAGGTCGTGGGAGTCCTCGACGCCCTCCGGGCGGAGCTGGAGGGCCACGGGCCGCTCCGGGTCGGGTTCGACCCGACGAAGGTCGACCGGTCGGCGGCCGTAGCGCTCGGCTCCGCGGTGGCGCCCGACGACACCCACGCGACCCTCGAGGCGCTCGCCAACCCGATCCGTCGCAAGGTGCTGGAGCGGCTCGGGAGCGCGCCCGCGACGTTCGGGGAGGCGATGGCCGCCGCCGGGATCGACGACTCGCCGAAGATGGCGTTCCACCTCCGGAAGCTCGTCGACGCCGGGCTCGTCGTCCACACGGGCGAGAGCTACCGGCTCTCCGCGCGCGGCTCCGCCGGGCTCCGGCTGCTCGTCGACGCCACGTTCCTTCCGCCGACCGGCACTGCCGGCAACCTCGCGTTCCCCCGCTCGCCCGACGGGGAGGCGGACGAACGCCCCCGCCGGAACCCCCGGGCGCCGGGGAACTGAGGCCTTCCGCTCCCGGTGGGTCGGGCCCCGCCGAACCGGGAGCGCGCCCGTGCGAAGGTCCCCGACGGCGTAGGGAGGAAGGTCGGATGAACCGGGACGGGTCCGGTCGGCCCGGGAAGCGGCTTCCGTGGACGCGCGGCGACGGGCGGGGGTCGGGGTCGCCGGCGCGGCCCTGGCCGTCGGCGTGGCCACGGGCGCCATCGTCACGGTGGCGGGGGGTCCGTCCACGGTGCGGTGCGCGACGTACCCCGCGTGCCTCGTCGGGCAGTCGACGCTGGTCGCCGACGTGCACACGGCCGGGACCGGGCTCCTCCTCGTCCTCGCCGCGCTCCTGGTCGCGCTCGCGTTCGTCGCCCGGCCCGCCGACCGCCCCCTCCGGGGCCTCTCGCTGGCCGCGCTCGCGGGGCTCGCCGGGATGGCCGCGTTCGGATCGCTCCTTGCGACCGGGCAGGTGCCCGGCGCCCTCGCGCCGCTCCAGTACCTCTGGCTCGGCGTCTACTGCGTCCTGGACGCCGCCGCGCTCCGCCGGTTCCTCGCGGGGTCCCGGGCCCC
>JASHRQ010000149.1 GCA_030037265.1 Thermoplasmata archaeon
GCCGCGAGCAGCGCCGGCGCCGGGAGCCGCACCTCCGCGAGGCGCGCGAGCCCGACCGCCTGGGCCGCCTCCGCGTTGCTCAGCGGGACGATCGGCTCGGTCGGCGTCCCGACGAAGTGCGTGCGCAAGGTCGCGGCCTCCTCCGTCGACAGCGTGACGGCGACGGCACCGGGGTCGAACTCCCCGAGCGCGCGGAGGAGCGGGTCGACCTCGCTCGGCAGCCCGCGCACGGCCCCGACCACGAGGATCCGGGGGTCCGCGCGGAGGGGCGCGGCGATCACGACCCTTCGCGCTCCTCGATGAGCTCGAGCAGCTCGTCCGGGTCGCGACGGCGGCCCAGCTCGTGGGCGGTGACGAGCGGCAGCCCGTCCACCGCCGTCCGGTGCGGAGCCTCGTCGACGACGAACAGCGCGTGGCCCTCGGCCACGCGGGCGAGCCCGGACAGGACCTCGGCCCGGTGCTGCGCGCTCCGGAGGCTGCCGACGCCGGTCAGCAGGAACTCCCGGAGGCCGGCCGCGCTCCCCTGGGTGAACGCGTCGAACGGGCAGCGGATCGTCACGACGACCTCCCACCCCATCCCGTCCAGCTGGCGGAAGACGGTGTCGCGCAGCGGGTCCCCCGTGCGCGTCGGCCGCCGGGCGCGACGGGATTCGTCCTCCGGGGCCGGCTCCCGCCGCCCCGCGCCCCGCGCCGGGCCCTCGGCGGGGTCGGCCGGCTCGAGCTCCTCGGCGACGGACTGGAGGAGGTCGATCGCGTGGGCGATCGGCTCTCGAAGATACTGTTCGAGGCGCTCGACGATCTGCATCTCCGCCCCGGCGCCCCCCTCGTACAGCTGGATCGTGCGTCGCGACACCCCCGCGATCGAGGCGAGGGCGCCCAGGGAGAGTCCCCGAGCCTCCCGGAGCTCGCGCAGGCGGTCGCCGGCGATCCGGACGAACACCCCGCCCGGGCTCGAGAACAGGAACGGAGGCACCCCTTCGAGGAGGTACTCCTCGAGGCTCTCCTCCGACAGGATCGGGAGCCCGTGCCGGTAGTAGACGACGCCGGCCTCGAGCTCGGAGGCGCCGGACGCGTGGCCCACGACGAGCACCCGGGCGCCGAACAGGCGGGAGAGCTCGCCCAAGCGACCCGCCTCGTCGGCGTCGAGCGCGTCGATGTTCTTCAGCACCTTCACGATCAGCAGCGTCGAGTCCCGCCGCGCCATCAGGTCGAAGCTGGTCGGCCGAACGCTGTGGGTGTCGGTCACGAAGAACCCGGCCCGCTCGAGGATCGAGCGAATCGCGTCGACCGTGCGGTTCCGCGCGCCCTCCATCGTACGTCCCCCCGACCGGCCCGGCACGGGTTTACCTACTTACGCTTGTATATTAATCAGCACGGTTGCCACCGGCGGTCGCTGTCACCAAGCCACGGCACACCGGTTGGGGACCGTCGCGGGTGAGCGCGACTGACACTTTTTGCTCCCGCCGCGTCTATAATTCATAGGGCATTTCCGAACTCGATCGATGAACGTCGATTCCGTTGAGTACCTCCGTTCAAGCACAACCCGTCGAGGCGCCGCCGTGCGACGCCTCGAGAAGTGGTTCGCAATTTTGGGTGTGGCACTCTCTGTAGGTATGTTGCTCGGCATATGGTGGATCGAAATCTCGGCGCCAAGTACGGAGGCAAGGCCCAATCAACCCCCGTGGTGGCTCGTCTTTCCATGGTGGGGCATTCTCACGGTCGGAATCGGCCTTGCCTTCGTCGTCGTCGCCCTGACCCTCTCCGTGATGGTTCTCGTTCGCACACCCACCCGTTAGAACTCGCCTCGCCGCCGACGTTCACCGAGCCCGCTCGAGTCGCAGTATCGCAAACCGTGGGCCCGAACTGGCCGAACGGGCGACCGGAGTCCCCCGGCTTCGGGCGCGCATCCCCCGCGGGGCTCGATCCGCATCCATCGGACACGGGCCGGAACCGTCTTGCGGTCGACGCCGGTCCGACGGCCGGTGGAGCCCGCGGAGGTCCGCCCGGTTACCGGATACCCGATCCTCGAACTGCTCCCTCCAGGGCGACGCGGGGCGGGGTTCCTCGTCGTCGCGGACCTGCACTTGGGCCTCGGCAGTCCGGCGCCGGGCCTCCCGTCGCCTCCCGGCGCCACCCCGGCCGCGCTCGCCCGGGAACTCACGTCCATTGCGAGGCGCCGGCATGCGGCGGGGGTCATCTTCGCCGGCGACGTGAAGCAACCGATTGTCGGCGCGTCGCCGCCGCTCCGCCGCGAACTGTTCGACTTCTTCTCCCACCTCCTTTCCGCGGGCCTCTCGACGGAGGTCGTGCTCGGCAACCACGACGTCGGGCTCGCGAGGTGCCTCCCGCGCGAGGTCTCGGTGCACTCCGCCTTGGGGCTCTCGCGCTGGGGGGTCGGGGTCTTCCACGGCCACGCCTGGCCGTCGAACCGGGTGCTCCGGTCCCGCACGCTCGTCGCGGGGCACCTCCACCCCGGATACCGATTCGCTCCCTCGGAGGCCGCGCGGGAGACGAAGGTCCGCTGCTGGCTTCGGGTCGACCTGCCGCTCGCCCGTCCCTCCCGGCGCCGCCGTCGGCACGGTCCCGTGCTGGCCCGCGAGCTCATCGTCCTCCCGGCGCTCAACCCGCTCACCGGGACGGAGGCGCTCAACCGGCACGCGCCGGCCCGGGCCCGTACGTTCCTCTGGAAGCGCTTCGTCCTGAAGGGGGTCGCCCGCGCCTATCTGCTGGACGGGACCGACCTGGGCGTCGTCAGCCCGTCGCCGGGGGAGCCGCGGGCCGGCGGATCGCGGCGACGAGACGTGCCGGGTCGGTGATCGGCGGGGCGCAGTGGGTGCCCCAGCAGACGAGCGCGCGCGCGGCCCCTCCCGCGCTCGCCGCCGCGGCGAGCTCCTCGGGCACCGAGAACGGGGCGGGAGGCGTGCCGCGGAACACCCAGAGGTTCGGATGCCATGCCCGTCGGGCGGCGGAGTATAGCGCGGCGGCGTCCTCGCCCGTCCCCTCGACGACCACGCGGACCGGTTCCATCGCCTCGACCCCGGCGGCGAGGGCGAGCCCCGCGCCGTACAGTCCCGCCCGTTCGAGCCGGGGCCGGGCCCCGACGATGACCGCGCGCGCCTGGGTCCGCCACCGCGCGTCGCCGGTCAGCGCGGCGAGCCGGACCAGCCCGAGCGCCGTCGCGGCGTTCGGCGAGAGGTGCGGCATGTCCTCGACGGGGAACGACGGCTCGGCCACCGGGCCGAGCTCGGGACCGTCGTACAGGTCCGGCGCGAGGTCGCGGAGCGGCATCCCGTCGACCCGGAAGTGCCGGTCGATGAGCGCGTAGAGCTCGGTCGCCGCGGTGAGGTACCGGGGTTCGAGCGTCGCGCCGGCGAGCTCCGTGAGCCCCCAGGCCATCTCGGCCTGGTCCTCGAGGTGACCGTACCCCGTCGCCCCTCCGTCGGCCACCCGGTGGGCCACCCCCCGCTCCGGGGCGAAACCGGTGGACAGGAACCGGTCGGCCGCGCGTCGGGCGGAGGCGAGGAGCTCCGGTGCCTCGAGCCCGACGGACGCGGCCACGAAGGCGCGGACGAACGCCCCGTTGAGGTTCGCGTACGTCGCCGGGTCCACCGCGGGCGTCGGCCGGCGGGCCCGGGCCGCCCGGAGCTTCTCGACGCTCCGGTCGAAGGTGCGCGCCGCCTCCGCGGGGTCGACGGACAGGATCGACGCCGCCTCCGGCACGTCCATGAGCCGGAACAGGACGTTCCGCTCGGGGTCGTGCGGCATGCGTCCCTCGCTCCCGACGCCGAACACCCGGGCGACGAGCCGGAGCTCGTCCGGCTCGAGCGCCGCCTTCAGCTCCGGGCGGCTCCAAGTGAAGTAGCCGCCGTCGTCCCCCGGAGCGTTGTCCGCGTCCTGGCTCGCGCCGAAGCCGCCCGCCGGCTGCTCGAGCGTTCCCCGGACCCAGCCCGCGATCCCGGCGACGACGGACCGGAACGACGGCTCGTCGAGCTGGCGGCTCGCGTCCGCGTACACCGACAGGAGGGCCGCGTTGTCGACGCTCATCTTCTCGAAGTGCGGGACGTGCCAGCCCTCGTCGACCGAGTACCGGTGGAATCCCCCGCCGACCTGGTCGTAGACGCCGCCGTCGGCCATCCGACGGAGCGTCTCCCGGGCCCGAGCCGCCGAGGCCTCCGCGCCGTTCGCGAAGGCGTCCCACAGGAGGAACGCGACCGCCGTCGGATGCGGGAACTTCGGCGCGACACCGAACCCGCCGTGCAGCGGGTCGTAGGAGGTGAGGGCGGCCCGTCGGACGTCCTCGAGGAACCGCTCGGTAGTGGGCGCCTCCGTTCGGCCGGTGCCGGGCTGCTCGTGCGAGAGGGCGTTCGCGAGCGCCTGGGTGTTCTCCCGGATCTGGCCGGGCTCGTCGCGCCAGAGACGGCCGACCTCGTTCAGCACCCGACGGAAGCCGGGGCGGCCCAGGCCGTCCTGGGCCGGGAAGTACGTTCCGCCGAAGAACGCCTCCCCGCTCGGCGTCAGGAACGCCGTGAGCGGCCAGCCGCCCTCGCCCGTGAGGGCGTTGACCTGGCGCTGGTACCGCCGGTCCACCTCGGGGTTCTCGTCCCGGTCGACCTTCACCGCCACGAACTGCTGGGCGAGGATGCGCGCGACCTCGTCGTCCGAGTACGTCCCCTCGTCCATCACGTGGCACCAGTGGCACCAGGACGCGCCGATGTCGAGCAGGATCGGGCGGTTGAGCTCCCGAGCCCGGGCGAACGCCTCCTCGCCCCACGGATACCACTCGATCGCCTGCGCCCGGGCGCTCCGCAGGTAGAGCGACCGGGTGCCGGCGAGACGCCACCCTCCGGTACCGGCGGCGGGAGAGTTCGTGGCCACGCGCGGCCACCGGGGCGGGGTGGATTACGCTTGTCCGGCCGTTCGGGGCCCGCCCCGCGCCCCGGAGGCGCCCGTCGTTCCGGGAACCGTCGCCGACCGCCGACCGGGGCTATGTAGGCCACCCCGGTGGGCCCGGCATGCCCCGATCCCTTCCGGAGCGAGCGCTCGACGCCAACCGTCGGGGCTGGGACGCGCTCGTTCCGTACCATCGCGCGTCGGACTTCTATGGCGTCCGGCGGTTCCTCCAGGGCGCCTCCACGCTGGGCCGGACCGAGCGGACCGAGGTGGGCGCCGTGAGCGGGAAGCGCCTCCTCCACCTCCAGTGCCACTTCGGTCTCGACACGCTGTCGTGGGCCCGTCGCGGCGCCCGGGTGACGGGGGTGGATTTCTCGCCGCGCGCGGTGGCGACGGCCCGCGGGCTCTCCCGGCGGGCGCGAGTACCCGCGGAGTTCCTGCGGGCGGACGTGCACCGGCTCCCCGCGAGCCTTCGGCACCGGTTCGACGTGGTGTTCGCCTCCCACGGCGTGCTCCCATGGACCCCGGACCTCGGCCGCTGGATGCGCTCCGCGGCGCGCGGCCTGCGGCCGACCGGGTTCCTGTACCTCCTGGACGCGCACCCGTTCGCGATGATGTTCGGCGACGTCCGGAGCGCGGCGGAGCTCCGACCGGTGGACTCGTACTTCCGTCGCCGGGAATCGACGGAGACCGGTCCGGGCTCGTACGCCGCCCCCGACGCCCCGGTGCCGTTCCCCCGGCATCAGTGGAACTGGACCGTCGGAGACCTGGTCGCGGCGTGCACCGGCGCGGGGCTCCGGCTCGAGTGGTTCCACGAGCACGATTTTCTGCCCGACCGTCGGTTCCCGTTCCTCCGCCGGGGGCGGGACGGGCTCTGGCGGTGGCCTCCGGGCGTCCCCCGCCTTCCGCTCTCCTTCTCGCTGAAGGCGCGGCCCCTCGGCTGACGGGATGGGCGCGCGAGCGCCCGCGCCCGCGTCCAATGGAGCGTCCGACAGTCATCCCTTATAAGGGGCGCATCGGTGGCCCCGACCACCCAAGGTCGCGGTCCCATGGAGATGCAGCCGGGCCAAATGGCGTACGACCGGGCCATCACCGTGTTCTCGCCGGACGGGCGGCTCTTCCAGGTCGAGTACGCCCGCGAGGCGGTCCGCCGGGGCGCGACGACCGCCGGGGTGACGTTCAAGAACGGGGTCGTGCTCGTCGCCGACCGTCGGATCCCGAACCCGAAGCTCGCGGAGCCGACGAGCCTCGAGAAGATCCACCAGATCGACGAGCACATCGCCTGCGCCACCGCCGGCCTGGTGGCCGACGCGCGGGTGCTGGTCGACTTCGCCCGCCTTACCTCGCAGATCAACCGGGTCACCTACGCCGAGCCGATGCCGGTGGAGCTGCTCGTCCGGCGGATCTGCGACTACAAGCAGCAGTACACCCAGTTCGGCGGCGTGCGGCCGTTCGGCACCGCGCTGCTCGTCGGGGGGTACGACGACGACGGGCTCCACCTGTTCGAGACCGAGCCGTCCGGGTCGCTCACGAGCTTCAACGCGACGGCGACCGGCGGGAACAAGGCCCCGGTCATGGAGCTGTTCGAGCAGAAGTACAAGGACGGGCTCGACGTCGACGACGCGATCCTGCTCGCGCTCGAGGGGCTCCGCCAGTCGCTCGACGAGGGCGGGAACCTCTCGCAGGTCGAGGTGTGCACGCTCGCCGAGGGGAAGGGGTTCGACCGGCTCGCCCCCGAGGAAATCCAGAAGTACGCGGCCCGCCTTCCCTCCCCCTCGGGCGGCGGGCGGGGCAGCCGGTCGTAGTCCGGTTCCCCCGCGTCCGCCGGGCCGCAGGGTAGCCGATGGTCCAGGTCGACGACACGGTGGTCGCCCGGTGGGAGCACGCCGGCTCCCGGTTCGAGGTGCTCGTCGACCCGCTGGCGGTGCAGGAGCTCCGGGACGGGAAGCCGGTCGACCTCGCCGACCGGCTCGCGAGCGAGCAGATCTACAAGGACGCTCGGAAGGGCGACAAGATCTCCGAGGAGTACCTCGAGAAGGTGTTCCACACCCGGGACCGGGTCGAGATCGCCCGGCAGATCGTCCTCAAGGGCGAGGTCCAGGTCACGACGGAGCAGCGACACCAGCTCCAGGCGACGAAGCAGCGGCAGATCGTCGCGATCATCGCCCGCAACGCGCTGAACCCGCAGACCGGCGCGCCGCATCCGCCGGCGCGCATCGAGGCGGCGATGGCCGAGGCGAAGGTGCACGTCGACCCGTTCCGGCCCGCCGACGCGCAGGTGCAGGAGGTGCTCGCGAAGCTCCGGCCGCTCCTCCCGATCCGGTTCGACACCGTCCGGATGCGGCTCCGGGTCCCCGGCCAGCACTACCCGCACGTCATCGGGGAGGTGAAGGGGATGGGGAAGCTGTCCGAGGAGAGCTGGGGCGCCGACGGGACGTGGAGCGCGGTGCTCGAAATCCCCGCCGGCGTGCAGACCGAGCTGCTCGAGAAGCTCAACGCGAGGACGAAGGGCGCCGCCGAGGCCGCTCGCGTTAAATAGCGCATCCTCGTCGCGCCGCCCGGTGACGGCAACGCAATGGGCAATGGGCATGGGTCGCGCCATCGTGGGCGCGGCCACGACGCGGGGTCTCCGCGTCATGAGCCCCGGGTACTAGTGCTCCCGGGCGACGAGATTCCCGACCGGGGACTCCGGCCGGGCTTCGGCACCTACCGAATGGGCTCGCACCTGTACGCGAGCGTGCTCGGCTACGCCACCTGGCGCGAGCCGTTCGTCCGGATCGTGCCGTTCGCGGGTCGGTACGCCGCGCGGACCGGGGACACCGTCGTGGGGATCGTGCAGGACGTCCAGAAGACGTTCTGGCTGCTCGACATCGACGCGCCCCGGTGGGCGCCGCTCCACGTGAGCGGGACGCCGTGGGACGAGACCCCGCCGGGGGAGCTCGACCAGCACCTGCGGGTCGGCGACGCGGTGCTCGTCGCCGTCGAGGACCTGGACCCGACGGGGCGCATCGGCGTGACGCTCAAGGGCGAGGGGCTGGGCCGGCTGTCCGGAGGGACGATCCTCCACGTGTCGCCCGCCCGCATCCCGCGCGTCATCGGCAAGGGCGGCTCGATGATCCACACGATCACGCGCCGCACGGGGACCGAGGTCGCCGTGGGCCAGAACGGGCGGATCTGGGTGTCCGGCGACGCCGACGGCATCCGCCGGGTCCGGGACTGCCTGCGCCTCATCGAGGAGGAGGGCCAGCGGCCCGGCCTCACCGAGCGGATCGAGGGATTCCTCGACATGACCGGGCCGACCGACGGCGCCGGCCCCGCCCCGTCCCTGTCCTCGGAGCAAGGAGAACGACGATGGGAAGCGTAGGAGCGAAGGAGGTCCCGGAGCTGTTGAACGCCGAGGGCCGGAGGATCGACGGCCGGCGCCTCGACGAGCTCCGGCCGATCTCGATCAAGATCGCGCCGCTGACGCGCGCCGACGGGTCGGCGTTCGTGGAGTGGGGGGAGAACAAGGTGATGGCGGCGGTGTACGGGCCCCGCGAGGTGCACCCGCGGCACCTCATGGAGACCGACAAGGCGATCGTCCAGTGCCGCTACAACATGGCGGCGTTCTCGGTCGACGAGCGGAAGCGGCCGGGACTCGACCGCCGGTCGCAGGAGATCTCGAAGGTGATCACCGAGGCGTTCGAGTCGGTGATCTTCACCGAGGAGTTCCCGAAGACGAGCATCGACATCTACATCGAGGTCCTCCAGGCGAACGCCGGGACGCGGTGCGCCGGCCTCGTCGCCGCGTCGCTCGCGCTCGCGGACGCGGGGATCCCGATGGCCGACCTCGTGCCGGCCGTCGCCGTCGGGAAGGTCGCGGGCCGGATCGCCCTCGACTTGAAGAAGGAGGAGGACAACTTCGGCGAGGCGGACCTCCCGATGGCGCTCGTGCCGCAGTCCGGCCGGCTCGTGCTGCTGCAGATGGAGGGCCACCTGAACCGGGGCGAGCTCCGCGAGGCGCTCGACCTGGGCGTCACCGGCTGCCGCGAGATCTACCGCAAGATGCGCGAGGCGCTCCGCGCCCGGTACGAGGCGGCGGGCGGCGCCGAGGAGGCGGAGGCCGCGGCATGAGCGAGATCGTCGCCGCCGAGATCCAGACCACGCACATCGTCGACCTCGCCCGGAGCGGCCAGCGGATCGACGGCCGGGGGCTGGACGACTGGCGCCCGGTGACCGTCGAGCCCGGGTTCGTGAAGAGCGCCGACGGCTCGGCGCTCGTCCACGTCGGCGCCTCGGCGGTGCTGTGCGGCGTGAAGCTGGAGACGGGCAAGCCGTTCGGCGACACGCCCAACGCCGGCGTCCTCACGACCAACGCCGAGCTGATCCCGCTCTCGTCGCCGACGTTCGAGCCGGGGCCCCCGCAGCCGACGGCGATCGAGCTGTCGCGGGTCGTCGACCGGTCGATCCGCGCCGCCGAGACGATCGACCTCACGAAGCTGTGCGTCGCGCCGGCCGAGAAGTGCTGGATCTGCTACGTCGACCTGCACGTGCTCGACCACGGCGGGAACCTCATCGACACCGCCCAGCTCGCCGCGCTCGCGGCGCTCACGCACGCGACGGTCCCCGCGAAGCGGTTCGGGGTCGGCGAGGCGGACTACCCGCTGGAGGTCGCCCACTTCCCGATCGAGTGCTCGTTCGTCCGGCTCGGCGACCGGATCGTCGTCGACCCGACGTTCGAGGAGGAGGCCGCCGGGCAGGGGCGGATCACCGTCGCGACGGACGAGGTGGGGAACGTGGTCGCGATGCAGAAGGGGAAGGTCGGCGCCTTCTCCCCCGACGAGGTCGTGGAGACCGTCGAGCGCGCCTTCCAGCACGGCGACCGGCTCCGCGCGATCGCCCGGGCGGCGTAGGGGGACCCCCCGATGGTTCGGCGCACGAAGAAGGTCGGCCCGACCGGCTGGATGGGGCCGCGCTACGGCATCCGGGTCCGCCGACGGGTGCTCGACATCGACCGCGTGCAGCGGCGGGCGTCGACCTGCCCCAAGTGCTCGACGGTGACGCTCTGGCGCGTCGCCTCCGGGGTGTACGAGTGCCGCCGCTGCGGCATCCGCGTCTCCTCCGGGGCGTACGCCTACTCCCCGCCCCCGCCGATCACCCGCCAGGAGCGCGCGGCGGAGGGCGCCGAGGCGCCGGCGGCGGGCAAGGGTTAAGCCCGTCCCCGCGCGTCGGGGGTCCATATGTTCCGGTGCATCCGCTGCGGCGAGGCCCTGCCGAGCGACGCGAACCTGTTCGGCGTCCGCTGCGACAACTGCGGCGGCAAGATCTTCACGAAGGAGCACCCGAACGTGAAGAAGGTGCTGAAGGCGCGCTGAGCGCCCGGCCGCGCCGCCCGTCCCGGGCTCAGCCCGTCCCGGGGATCTCGCTCATCAGCTCGACCCAGAGCCCGTCCGGGTCCTTCGCGAAGCCGATCCAGTAGCGGCCCTCCTCGACCCACGGCTCGGCCGCGACCGTCGCCCCGAGCACCACGAGGTCGCGCAACCGCGCCCGGGCGTCGTCGACCTCGAAGCCCAGGTGGTCGAGCCCCTCCCCCGGCGCGTACGCCGTGTGGTACGGCGAGCCCGGCGGGTACCAGTTGAGCTCCAGGTGCTCGTGGCTCGCGGGGTCCTCCAGGCTCACGAACACCCCGCCGTGGCTCATCGTGCCCCGGTGCACGACGGCGAGCCCCAGCCCCTCGGTGTAGAACCGGATCGACCGGTCGAGGTCGGTGACGCGGATCCCCGCGTAGCGGAGCGTCACGAGGCCCCCGCGACGGCGTCGGACGAGGGCGGACGGGTCGAGGCGAGCTGTTCCGGCGGGCGCTCGGCCGTGGAGTACAGCTGGAGGTACGGCGCGATCGCGTGCAGGAGCCGGTTCTCCGCCTTGCGGAGATGCTCCTCGTAGGTCGACCGGCTGAGCCCGAGCCCCTTCGCGATCTGCTCGGTCTTCACCGCGCGGGGGGAGCTGTAGTAGCCGCTCCGGAACGCCTGGAGGATCGCGTCCATCTGCTTCGCGGTGAGGTCGCCGAACAGCCCGTGCACCCAGACGCTCGTCGGGAGGACGTTCAGCGGGAGCTCCCGCTTCCGGAGGAGCTCGGTCGGCCCGAGCCGGTGCATCTCCTGGAACAGCGACCGGGTCCGCCGGTCGTCGAGGCTCAGGAGCCGGAAGTATCCCCAGCCGTCCTGGAACACCATCGGCGGCGCCTCGAGGCATTCGTGGTCCGAGGCGATGTCCCAGATGCTCCGGTACCCGTTGCAGGTGCACCGGAGCAGGAACGTCCGCCCGGACCGGCCGTCGACCCACTCGTCGACGATGCGCCCGGCCCGTCGGATCCCCTTCTCGATCCCCGCGAGCGCCCGCGCGTCGCCCCGCGCGACCTGGAGCAGCTCGCGGTCCCAGATGCACCACATCGAGATCGAGGTGCCCGGGAACTGGCGGGACAGCTCGATGTACGGGTTCTCGTACTGGCTGCGGAAGGAGATCTCCCAGAGCGGCATCGCCCCGAGGAACCGGCCCCGGCTACATACGGGTTGAGCCGTCGTACGACGGCCGTCCGGCGCGGGGGCTCCGCCAACGGCCGGCGTGCCCTGCGTCCCTCGAGGTCCGTCGATGCTCCCCTACGGGTCGACCCCGGGTCCGCGCACGCCGCTCGCCGAACGCAACGCCGCCGTCGAGGCCTACGCCCGGCTCGAGTTCCCGAACGAGAGCCCCTCCGCCGTCTGGCACCGGGTGGCCGAGGGGGCGGAGCCCGCGGCGCGGACACCGCCCTCCGCGCATCCGCCCGGGCTCGTGGCGCGGATCGTGCGGCGGCTCCGGCCGGGCAACCCATATGACCGGGGACGCGACTGCCCCGGGGATGGCGCGGCCCCCGACGGTCACCTTCCTCGGCGGGGTGCGGGAGATCGGCGGGAACAAGATCCTTGTCGAGGACGGGCCCGAGCGGGTGCTGTTCGACTTCGGGCCGTCGTTCTCCCCCGTCTACGACGACTTCTTCGTGAACTTCCTCCAGCCGAGGTCGACGAGCCCGGTCAAGGACCTGCTCGAGTTCGACCTCATCCCGAGGGTGCCGGGCCTCTACTCCCGTGAGGCGCTCGCGGGCTCGGACCTGCCGTACGAGCCCCCGACGGTCCACGCGGTCTTCCTCACCCACGCCCACTACGACCACGCGGGCTACCTCCAGTACATCGACCCCGAGATCCCGGTCCACGTGGGGGCCGACACGCGGCGCCTGTTGGAGGCGATCGAGGGGTCCGGGGGCCGCGGGTACGGCGAGCACCCCTGGGAGCTGCACCGCGCGAGGACCGCGGTGAAGCTCGGGAATCTCGACGTGCTCCCGATGCCGGTCGACCACTCGATCCCCGGGGCGTACGGCTACCTCGTGCGGACGTCGGCGGGGACGGTCGCCTACACGGGCGACTTCCGCCAGCACGGGCCCCGGGCCCGGCTCACGCACGACTTCCTCGCCGAGGCCGGGAAGGACGGCCCGGCGGCGTTCATCACCGAGGGCACCCGCGTCGGCCCGGACCCCCGGAAGGAGTTCACCGAGCAGAGCGTCCGGACCGAGGTCGACCGCGTGCTCGAGCGGACGGGCGACCTCGCCCTCGGGACCTGCTACCCGCGCGACGTCGACCGGCTGGCCACCCTCTACGCCGCCGCCCGGGCGGCCGGGCGCTCGTTCGTCGTCTCGCTGAAGACGGCGTTCCTTCTGTCGTCCGTCGCCGGCCAGCCGGGGTTCCCCCCGGTCCCGGTGCCCGGCCGGGACCCGGGGCTGCTCGTCTACGAGCGGCCGAAGCAGCGGTACTACAACTGGGAGAAGCCGTTCCTCGACGCGGCCGTCGACGCCGAGTACGTCCGCGCCCACGGGCGCGAGCTCCTCCTGATGCTCGAGATGGCGCACTTCCCGGAGCTCATCGACCTCCGGCCGCCGCACGGGACGCCGTACATCTACTCGATGAGCGAGCCGTTCTCGGAGGAGGACGTCGAGGCCGAGGTCCTCCAGAACTGGCTCCGGCACTTCGACCTCCGGTACCATCCGCTCCACGCCTCGGGCCACTGCTCCGCCGGCGAGCTCACCGCGATCGCGGAGCGCCTGGGGCCGGCCACCACCTACCCGATCCACACGAACTACCCCGAGCAGTTCCGTCCGAGGGGACTCCGCGTGCGGCTCCCGGAGAAGGCCACACCGTACCCGGTGGCGGACCGCTGACCGGCGCGACCCGCCGGTTTAAGCGCCGCGGACCCGTGGGGCGCCGTCATGGCGGCCGACCGGCTCGCGACCGGCGTCGGCCCGCTCGACCGCCTCCTCGACGGGGGCCTCGACCCGGACGCGGTGACCGAGGTGTACGGCGAGGGCGGGACCGGGAAGAGCATCCTCTGCCTCCAGGTCGCGGTCCGCGTCGCGCTCGACGGGCGCTGGGTGTTCTACATCGACACCGAGGGCGTGTCGGTCGCGAAGCTCGAGGCGATCGCCGGCCCGCGCCTCCCGCAGGTGCTCGACCGGCTGCTGATCTCCTCCCCGTCGAGCCTCGAGGAGCAGAGCGAGGCGGTCCGGACCGCGACGCGGCTCGCCCGGGACGGCCGGCGCGCGGTGGGATTGATCGTGCTCGACTCGATCGCGTTCTACTACCGGCTCGCGCTCGGCTCGCCCGACGAGGAGGCGGCCCGGCGCGCGATCGCGATGCAGCTCGGCGACCTCGTCTCGACGGCGATGCGCGTGCCGGTCCCGGTCCTTGTCACCAACCAGGTCTGGCGCAGCGTCGACGACGGGCACCTCGAGCCGATCGGCGGGGCGTTCCTGAACCACGCCGCGAAGACCATCCTCCGGTTCGAGCGACGGTCCGCGGAGTGGCGCCGGGCCGTCCTCGTGAAGCATCGGGCGCTGCCGGACTCCACCGCCGACTTCCGGATCACCGACTCCGGGCTCGCGTAGCCCCACGAGCACCGGGGTCGTGTTCCCGCCCCGTCGCGAGTCTCTCGCTGACCCGCCCGCCCTCCTGCGGCGTTCGACCGGCCCCGACCTCGAGCGCCGGCGAAGGGCGGAGATACCGGGCCAGACGGGGTCACGTCGGGGTTCCGGTCGCGTTCCGTCGCGATTGGAGTGTTTAAATATCGTGGCGAGTGTGAAGGCGGGACCCGGAAAGGAAGACTCCTCTTTGAATGTGCAACAGGTCCCCAAGGTTTTCGTCCGGGAGGCGACGGGCCTCGTTCGGCAGATCACGACCGCGGATGCGGTGATCCTCAACCTCGTCATCGCGAACCTCGTCATCGGGAGCGTCGGGCTCCTGGTGCTCCCGTACACGCTGCCCGGCGTGAATCTGATCGCCGCGGTGCTGGTGGCGGCCGCGACGAGCTTCGCCCTGTCCATCGTGTACTGGTTGTTCAACGTGGCGATGCCCCGATCCGGGGGCGACTACGTCTACAACACCCGGTCGCTGTGGCCCTCCATCGGCTTCGCGGCCAATTTCTCGCTCACCATCTGGACGATCTTCTACATCGCGGCCTATGCGTCGTTCGTCGCCTCGCTCGGACTCTCCGGGTGGCTGACCACCCTCGGGACGATCAACGGCACGCCCTCGCTGGTGTCGATCGGAAACTACTTCGGCACGCAGAACGGGGAGTTCATCACCGCCACGATCGTCAACGTGCTGATGGCGCTGCTCGTCATCACCGGCCTCCGGTTCTCGCTCCAGGTGCTGCGGGTCCTGTTCGCCGTGGCGATCGTGGGCACCGTGACGGCCATCGTCGTGATCGCGGCGAGCACCCATGCCCAGTTCGTCCACGCCTTCGCGGCGTACGGGAGCTACCAGGGGGTGATCAACGCCGCCAACTCGTCGGGGGTGTTCCCCACGGTGAAGAGCTGGAACCAGCTCGGACCGTCGCTGCTCGGGGTCGGCTTCGCGTCGGAGACGCTCATCTTCTTCCAGTACTCCTCCTACGTCGGCGGCGAGATCCGAAACGCCCGGAAGGCCGCTCCGGTCGCGCTGATCGGAGCGCTCGCGATCCTCGTCGGGTTCGTCCTGCTCATGGCCTGGGGGTTCACCAACACGATCGGCGACCAGTTCCTGGGGGCAATCTACGCCCTGTTCTACAGCGGGAGCGCCGCGTACCCGCTGTCGGTCCCCCCGTCCCTGGCCTTCTTCGCCGGCATACTCGCCGGGCACAACCAGCTGCTGCTCAACCTCATCGGCGTCGGCATCACCGCGTGGTCGCTCGCGATCGTCCCCTTCCTGTACCTCACGATGAGCCGGAACGTGATGGCCTGGTCCTTCGACCGGATTCTCCCCGAGCGTCTCTCGCAGGTGAGCGCGCGGTTCCACTCCCCCACCTACGCGATCATCTTCGCGTTCGTCCTGTCGCAGCTGTTCCTGATCCCGTACACCTACGTGGCCCAGTTCGTCCAGTTCTTCGCGGCGAGCACCGCCGGTCTCGTGATCGACTTCTTCATCGTCTCCATCTCGGCGATCTTCTTCCCGCTCCGCAGCACGCTGTACGCCAACTCCGGGATCCAGAACAAGAAGATCGGACCGTTCCCCCTGATCGCGGTGGTCGGGGTGATCGCGACGGGGTTCATCGCGGTCCTGCTGTACGGGTTCTTCACCCAGCCGGGGTTCCTGATCTACGTCCCCGGCAACCCGACGGACACGGTCATCGGGGTGCTGGTCGCCCTCTCCCTGTTCATCACCGGCTTCGTGGTGTTCTACCTCTCCAAGTACGCGCGGAAGGCCCGCGGGATCGACCTCGACATCGTGCTCAAGGAGATCCCCCCGGAGTGATCCCCGGCCCCGGGACCCGTGGCCCCGCACGCGACAGGTCTTGTAGCTCCGGTTCGTGAATCCGTCCGGGCCCCCCTCGATGACCGCCACCAAGTTCCTGCTCGTCGCCGACCTGCACGGGTCGGAGGTGGTGCTCAACAAGACGCTCAACTCGGCGAAGTTCTACGGCGTGAAGGACCTCGTCGTCGCGGGGGACATCACGGGCAAGGTGCTCGTCCCGATCCTCGAGCGCGCCGACGGGACCCTGGCCTGCGAGCTCCACGGGGAGGACCGGACGTTCTCCCGCGAGGAACTGCCGGACGTGCAGAAGCAGATCCGAAATGCCGGGTTCTACTACACGATCGTCTCCCCCGCCGAGTACGATGAGCTCGCGGCGGACAAGGCGAAGCAACGGGCCGTCTTCCTGAGGGAGATGCTCGCCGACCTCCGGCGATTCTACGCGAAGGCGGAGGAGAAGCTCGGCCCCCTCGGCGCGCGCCTGTACCTGATCGCGGGGAACGACGATTACCCCGAGGTGGCGGAGTTCATCCGGACCACGCCGAGCCCGGTGGTCGTCCCGTACGACGAGCAGGTCGTCGAGTTCCGGGACGGGTACCAGATCGCCGGGTACGGTTACTCGAACCCCACGCCGTGGTTCACGCCGCGGGAGATCCCCGACGAGCGGTTGCTGGAGGGGCTCCGCCGGGTGGTGGCGTCCGCCGACCGCGGGCGGACGTTGCTCGTGGCCCACGCCCCGCCCCGGGACACGATCATCGACAAGGCGCCGCAGCTGACGCCGGACCTCCGTCCCGTCATGCGGGCCGGCCAGCTCGTGATGACCTCCGTCGGCAGCGCGGCGGTCCGCACGGTGCTCGCGGAGTTCCGGCCGATCGCGGGGCTCCACGGCCACATCCACGAGTCGTCGGGACGGGACTTCGTCGCGGTGCCGGGGACCCCGGAGCGGGTCCCGGTGTTCAATCCGGGCAGCGAGTACAACGCGGGGGTGCTGCGCGGCGTCCTCATCACGCTGGAAAGCGGCGTCGTGC
>JASHRQ010000150.1 GCA_030037265.1 Thermoplasmata archaeon
ACGAGCAGGTAGTAGTTCCCGAACATCGGCTGGAGCATCCCGCCCCACGTCGGGATCGTCAGCGGCGCGACGCCGAGGAACTGGAGCGTCGAGAGCGCCGTCGCCGCTCCCCCGACGGAGAGCGCGGTGAAGTAGGCGAGCAGCGGGGTCATGTTGGGCAGCATGTGCCGACGGAGGATCTGCATCGTCCGGGCCCCCGAGACCCGAGCCGCCTCGACGAACGTGCGTGCCTTCACCTGGCGGACGACCCCGATGAGCGTGAACGCCGTGAACGGCCAGCCGACGAACGTGAGCACTAAGATGATGTTCAGGAACGACGCCCCGAGGATCGCCGCAACGACGATGAGGAGCGCGAGCCCCGGCAGCAGGAACAGGACGAGCGTCACGGTCTCGACGACCGTGGCGACCCAGTTCGACACGTAGCCGATGAACATCGCGACGAGCACCGCGATCGCCATGATCCCGAGCGCCACCGCGAGCCCGATCTCCCAGTCCCACGCAAAGCTCGCGACCCACTGGCTCCAGAGGTCGTTCCCGTAGGTGTTCGTGCCGAACAGGTAGACGTTGCCCGAGGGCGACTTGAGGGTGGGCGGCAGCGGGTTCTCGTCGGTGCCGGTCGTGGCGAACGCCTCGAGCCGGTTGCCGCTCGTGGTGAAGGCGAAGACGTTCTTCCCCGACGCCGGGTTGAGGAAGATCACCGGCGCGGAGACCGCCGTCGCGGCCGGCGACAGCGTGGCCCGCCACTGGATCGGGTCGGTCCCGAGGGTCGCGGTCACGGCGATCGAGTCGCCCGTCGATCCGGTGAGCACCATCAGGTTCCCGGCATCGTCGTAGGTCGGGTCGTAGACGAACGACCCGAAGCCGGCGGGCGCTGCGATCGCGTTCGAGGGTCCGGCGACGGCCGTCGGGCTGTTGAGGAAGTACGCGCGGCTCGCCGTAGTGACCGTCACCGAGGAGGGGTAGCCCGTCTCCCCCGCGGAGGTGGCGATCCCAACGACCGGGGCCGGCAGCGGCGTCACGAGCTGGACGCTCGCCGTCTGGAGGTTCACGGCGACGACCGCGGGGGCGCTCCCGCCCAGCGCGAGGAAGGCGAGGTTCGAGTTCGCGTAGCTGATCTGGTAGGCGGACGGGATCACCGGCGCCACCGAGGGGTTCACCGGGCCCGTGAGGTTCGCCTGCCAGAGGAGCGTCCCGTTCAACGGGGCGTACGCGTAGAGCGTGTCGTTCTGCGCGACCAGGACCTCCGTGTCGTTGGTCTCGCTGTACGAGAAGAAGCTGCCCACGAAGACCGGCGCCGTGGGGAGGCCGGACCCCGGCAGCGTGACGGTCCAGACCTTCTCGAACGGGACGGTGTACAGTTCGGTCAGCTGGTACTGGCCCGCGAGCTCGGTCTCGGCGTAGACGTAGCCCGGCTTGAGGCCCGCCGCGGACGCCTGGGAGCTGTCGAACGGTCCCCACACCGGGAGGGAGGTGACAGCGATCGAGTCCGAGACCGGCGCGGTCACGAGCGTTCCGCTCAGCGTGGCCGAGGCCGGGCTCACCGCCTCCGGCGACCCAGCCCCCGGCTGGTTTCCCGCGCCCGTCCACTTGACCTCGGACAGCCCGAGGTGGCTCGTGCCGTTCCAGCTGGCTCCTTCGAGCAGGTATTCCGAGTAGAGGAACGTGGAGGCCGACGTGAACGTCTCGTACGAGGCGAGCGGGAACGAGTTGGCGGCGAACACCTGGGCGTTCGCCGGGTAGTGCAGGTCCTGGATCGCGAAGATCTTGCCGGCCGGGGTCGTCGCGCTGCCCCCGATCGCGACGGCGGAGATCGACCCGTTCTCCGCCGTCGTGAAGATGACATAGCTGCCCGCCGGGACGACCGCGGCCGTCGTCGGCGCGAGCGGCGAGCCGTTCGTCGTCACCGAGTACGGGAGGGCCCGCGCGAGCTCCGGGTCCGCGATCGTCGTGTCCTCGGACGGCGCGAAGAAGGTGTACGGGTTGTGCAGCGTCAGGACCGGCGACAGCACCGCGACCGCCGCGAACGCGACCAGGATCCAGAAGCCGGCCTTGCCGTACGGCGAGCGGTAGTACACCTGCCAGAGCTTCCGCCACCGGCCCAGCCGGTGCGTGAGCCGCTGGCGACGGAACCGACGGTACTGCTCTGCCGTCGAGCCCGTCGACTCCATTCCGGGACGACTCCCTCAGATCTGGATGCGTGGGTCGAGCCACGCGTGGATGAAATCGACCAGCGAATAGGCCCCGATGACGATCAGCGCGAGGAGGAACAGCGCCCCCTCGGCCAGCGGGTAGTCGAGCGTCAGGATGGAGTTGTAGACGAGCTGGCCCACGCCCGGGATCGAGTAGATGATCTCCGTGATCACCGCGCCGCTCGCGACCGTCGCGAAGTTGAGCGCCATCTGCGTCGAGACGGGGATCATCGCGTTCCGGGCGGCGTGGTGGAACATGATCGACCCCTCCGT
The DNA here is from genome assembly GCA_030037265.1 of Thermoplasmata archaeon. GTDB lineage: Archaea > Thermoplasmatota > Thermoplasmata > Lutacidiplasmatales > UBA184 > JAKIWV01. The sequence goes on from JASHRQ010000150.1 coordinate 2,463, forward strand.
GACCCCCTTGGCCCGGGCGGTCATGATGAAGTCCTGCCCGAGCACCGAGACCATCGCCGCGCGCATCGTGAGCAGGTTGCCGGCCGCGCCGATCACCGCGAGCGTGGCGAGCGGCAGGGCGAGCGCCGCGGCCACGAGCGCGAAGTTGGCGAACGAGGGGTGGGTCAGGGCGCCCAGCGGGAAGACCGAGCGCACCGGGGCTAACCGGAAGTAGGCGACGAAGTAGAGATAGAGCACGATCGCGAGGATGAAGTACGGGATCGAGTTCAGCACCAGCCCGCCCGAGACGATGCCGCTCTCCGCCTTCTTCCCGCGGAACCAGATCGAGGTGATCCCCAGCGGCAGCCCGACGACGTACGAGAAGACCGTCGCCGTCCCGATCAGGAGCAGGGTGTACGGGAGCGCCTGGTCGATCAGCTGCCAGACCGTCGCCTGACGGTAGTAGTCGTAGCCGAAGTTGAAGGTGAGGACGTCCTGGAGGTACTTGACGAAACCCTGGTAGCTCCACTTGCCGCCCACGAGCCCCAGCTGCGCCCGGATCGACTGGAGCTCCGCGGCGGACGCGTGGCCCCGGTCGGCGATCAGGAACAGCTCGGCCGGGTTCCCCGGGATGAGCCGGAAGATGACGTACAGCAGCACCGCCATGACGAGGACGAGCGCGACGACCTGGACGATCTTGCGCGCGATGAGGTACACGTTCATGGCGCGCCCCCCCGGAGGCGACGGTACAAAGGCCGTCGGAGATACTTATCTCGAACCCCGGGCGGCCCGCCGGGCGCCGGCTGTCCCCGCATCCGCTCCCGTCCCCTGCCCGCCGTCCGCCCGCGCGCCGACCGCCCGCGGAGGCTCCCCCGGTCCAACGTGATCGGGTCCCGCGAGCGGCCGACGGCCCTTTCGGACTCCTCCCCCCGGTACGGAAGGACTCCCGTTCGGCGACCTCAGCTGCCCCCCGGCGGCCCGGAGGATCCGGGCCCGCCGGACGACGTCGGGGGCATCCCCGACGTGCTGGACTGGTCCATCGGCGGCGACGTGGTCGTGACGCTCGGCGGCCGGGGCCGGCGGGCGCTGGCCCAGAGCGCGGCGAAGATCACGGTGAGCACCACGAACAGCCCGATGAGCGCGTAGTACAGGGTGAGGTCCGTCGACGTCGTCTTCGTCGGGGTCTTCGAGACCGCCGGCTCGACGTACACCGTCTGGTAGGTCGTCGCGTTCCCCGTCCCGGTGTTGTAGGTGATGGCGAGCTGGACGGCCGTGAGGACCGTCACGTCCGGCACCGCGTACGCCGACGAGAACGACCCGGAGGTCGACGTGGCGCCCGAGGTGGGCGTCAGCGTACCGAGCGTCGTCGCGATCGAGACGTTCACCGCGCCGACCGCCGGACCCGCGATCGAGTTCAGCGTCGTGTTCACGTAGACCGTGTAGTTCTCTCCGCCCGTGAGGAGGGTCACGCCCTGCGTGGAGCTCGACCCGGCGATGTACGCCGCCGCGACGTTGAAGGTCGTGGCGGGCGTCGACAGCTGGGACGACGTGATCTGGCCCGCGGCCGGCGAGGCGTCCACTCCAATCGCACCCAGCTCGAACTCATCGAACGGGATGAGGTACGGGTCGGCGTACGGCTGCGGGCTGAAGCCCGTGAACACCCCGTCCGAGTAGCCCGGCGTGTACAGCCCCGGCGAGAAGGTCGCCGTCGCGACCCCCGTCGCGTTGGTCGTCAGGTCGAGGCCCGGGAAGAAGGTCGACCCGAAGTAGCCGTTCGGGTTGAATACCTCGACCGGGAACCCGACCGGGCTCGACAGGAGTCCGCGGTTGGCGCCGAGCGCGTTCTGGGCGTACACCGTCACGGCGTAGTCGGGGACCGGCACCCCAGAGAGCGAGTTCGTCGCGGTGACCGTCACCGTCGACGTGCCGCCCGGCGTGATCGCGTCCGAGCTGACCGACACCGCGAGCGTGACCGTCGGGGCGACCTCGGCGACCGTCAACGGCACCTCGACCGGCTGCTGGACCCCGAATCCGCCGGGGTCGTACGCCGCCGTCATCTCGCTGATCAGTTGGTACGGGGCCGACCCGCCGAGCGGGGCGCCAGCCTCGTAGTTACCGATGAACAGCCAGGTCGACGAGAGGTTCGCCGCCGCGAGCGCCCAGTTGGCGGACCCGTTGGCCCCCACGTCCACCGTGATGAGGCCGTTGGACCCCGTCACGCCCGTGACCGACGTCAGGTTGTAGCTGAAGTACGTCACGCCGGTGGAGTTCGTGGAGATCGGAACCGACGCGAACCCGAACCCGTAGATCGGATTGTACGACGACGCGTTCGCGTACGCTTGAGCGGACGAGGTCTTCGTCAGGTTCACCGCTGCGGCGAGGGCCTGGACCTCGTACTGGTAGCCGGAGATCGGGGCGCCGGTGACCGGGTTGTACACCAGGATGTTGAACGCCTGGGGCCCGACCCCGTCCACGAGCGCCGTGTCGTTGGTCGCGTAGAACGCGACCGGAGCCGGCGAGACGTCGATGTACGTCCAGCCGAGCCCCGGCACGACGCTCTTCGCGAGCGAGGCCGGCGGCGTGACGGCGACCGAGATGTTGATCTCGCCCGAGTAGTCGAGCGTGTAGATCAACGGGTTCGTCGGCAGCACCTGGAACTCCCACGTGTACGTGCCCGCCGAGTTCGTGACGCCCAGGTCGGACGAGATGTTCAGCAGCGCGCCGCTCGGGTTCGTCCCGACGGTCACGTTCATCCCGCCCACCGGCGCACCGTACTGGTCCCGCACGCTCACGGTGATGTTGCCGAACTGGCCGTTCGAGAACACGTTCCCCGTCTCCGCGACGACGCCGACCTTGAGCTCCGTCGGGATCGTGGACGGCGGCGCCTGCGAGGTGCTGCTCTTGAGGTACAGGCTGAGGTAGTTGAAGTACATGTACGTGGAGTACGGCAGCGAGTTCTCCTCGAGACCGCCGAACGTGTTGTTAGTGAACGGCAGGATCAGCGTGGGATAGTTGAGGTTGATCATCGTCGATTCCTGCGCGGCGATCCCCTCGATTTCGAGCGCCAAGTCAAGTCGCTGCCCCAGGTTCGTGATCGAGTTGAGCTCGTTCGTGAGGTTCGCCAGGAGGCCGGTGACCTGCGGTCCGGTCAACGACGTGCCGTTCAACAGCGTGATCGCGGAGAACGGGCCCTCGTAGAAGCCCGTTCCCAGTCCGATCGTCGGAACGTACGTCTCGAGGAAGAAGCCGGTCGGGTCGCCCGAGATGCCGGTGATGCCCAGGTTCGCCGAGCTGTAGCCGACGTCGAGGAAGTTCGCCACGAGCGTGGAGAACGCCTCCTGGGTGATCGTGGTCGGGACCCCGATGGCGCTCCACTCCTGCGCGATGATCAGCGCGCCTTCGACGCCGAGCGGGTCCTCGCTGGCGACGGTGATCTGCATGTTCGCCGTCACCGGGACGCCGTTGTAGACCCAGTCACCGGCGGAGTCCTGCGTCATGCCGGTGATACCCTTGATCATCGACTCCGCCAGGGACGGGTCGTAGCTGTACTGCGGTGCCGTGAAGTTGTGCCAGAGGGAGTCGGACGCCGGGATGATCGGCTGTCCGATCTGGCAGTACCCCTCGTCGACGACCGAGCAGAGGTACGCCTTGTCGGTCGCGTAGTTGAGCGCCTGCCGGAACACGGTGAGGTTGAACGCCGTGCTCGTCGTCGCCGGAGCGAAGGTAGAGCCGAGGGGGCCCGGCAGCGTCTGTCCCGGCGACCACGGGTCCAACTGGGCGAAGCCGATCGCCGAGCCCGGCTGGTAGAAGATGAACGCGTTCGAGTCGGTGTCGATCGTCGGGATGTACGTGGGGTCGACCCCGTTCTCAACCGTATCCGCCTGGCCGAGCAGCAACGCCGTCACCGCGTCCGACTCGGACAGATAGAGCGGGGTGTACAGCTCCGCGAGCTTCGGGGAGAACTGCTCCAGCGACGGAACGTACTGCGCGAAGTAGTGCGGGTTGACGTACAGCTTCCAGTAGTCGCCGACGACCCACTGCCCCGCCGGCTGGCCGTAGCCGCCGTTGAACATGTACGGCCCACTGCCGATGAGCTGGGTCGACGTGCCCGAGCTGGTCAGCCCCACGCCCCAGACGTCGTAGCCGTTCGGCTGGCCCGTGTAGTTCCACGCGTCGGTGGTGACCGAGGCCCAGTCGTGCTTCACCCAGACGTGGTACGGGAGGATCGGCGTGGCGAGCGTGGTGTCCACGAAGGTCGCGGACTGCGCGCTCAGTTCGAACTCGGCCGTCAGGTTCGTGAGCGGGACCACGTTCACGATGTTCGCGTAGCTGGGGGAGTAGTCGGACGAGGTCTCCATGATCTCCCAGCTGAGGATCAGGTCGGCCGACTGCATCGTCTCGGTGTTCATCGTCACCGGCGCCCAGGGGAAGGTCTCCGTGGTCGAGGTGACGGTCTTCGTCGTGGTGTCGTAGTAGTTGTACGTCTGGACATTACTGTAGACGTAGGTGTCGGCGGAGTTCGAGGTGTTCCAGTCGGACCACTGGATGCCCGGCCGGAGCGTGACGTTCCAGTAGTACGCCACGGGCTCGGTCGTGCCCGTCACGGGGTCAAAGGTCGTGGTGCCGGCGGGCGCCGTCGACTCGACGTAGCTCGACGCGGCCCACGGGAAGTAGGTCGTCTGGTTCGGGCCGAAGGCCACGGCGCTGTCGTAAAGCTCGTCCAGGAGCATGAAGCTGTAAAGGTCGCTGGCCTTGTAGACGTTCAGGTATTCCACATCGGTCGTCGCGGCGGTGATGTACGTCCCGCCGGTGTAGTTCGGCTCCTCCTCGGTCGTCGTCGGATACGTCCACGGAGTCGAGCTCGCCGTCACCGCCGTCCCGGTTTCCGGATGCACCTGGGCCCCGGACACCCCGACGGCGGCAAACACCGACAGCACCATGATCGTCGCGGCAACGAGGGCGAGCGCGATGGCGATCGTCCGCGCTCGGCTCGCCTTGGTCGTCAGGCCCTGATTCCCGTTCTCCATCTGCTGTTCCACCCCGGTTTCACTATCGCACGGTCAGGCTCCGCGTCCGTCGGCGCTCGCGCTCGGTTCGTGTACGGCGTTCCGCCGCCATCCCGTCGCTGCCTCCGACATTCGGAACCGGTCACGCTCTGCGTGGCCGTGCGCCGCACACCATTCTCTATATTTATACTTGGATGCTCGAGCAACGACACGCCGGTTTGGGCCCGCCGGCCGATAGAAAACGCCCGTTCCCTCGCCGGGACCTGGCGATTCAGTGGGCGCGGTCGGGCGGCTCCCGGCCCCGACCGGCCTCTCGGACGACGGCGATGCCGCCCGCCGGAAGGAGCTGCTCGAGCCGGTCCGGCTCGATCCCCGTCGCCTCCACGATCTGTCGCTCGACCTCGGCGCGACGGCGCTCGTCCCCCGGCGTGAGCCGGAGCTGCTCGTTCCCCCGGACCGCGAGCGCGCTCGGCGGCGCGGCGGTCCAGAGCGTCGCGCCCTCGTACTCCACCGTGCCGAGCGCGAGCTCGAGCGGCAGGTCCCGGAGCCAGTGCCGGAGGCCGTGGACCACCCAGGCTCCCCGCGCGACGAACTCCCCGGACGCCGCACCCTTCGACACCTGGTCCGGCTCCACCCAGTACGCATCGGCCGCGGCGTGGCCCGCCCGCCACGCGCGCGAATGCACCGCGGCCCACTGGGCCGCCTCGCGCAGCGTCGTCTCGGTGGGGGGACTTCCCGCGGCGTCGGCCTTCGCGACCACGCTCGCGGCGCCGTGCACGTCCGCGTGCACGTACCGGTCCTGGGCCCCGAGGTACCGGCGCACGACGAGGTCGTTCGACGCGGCGTCCCGTCCGCCGACGACCACGGTGCCGTCCGACGAGAGGAACCAGCGGTACCGTTCGAACCAGAACGGTTTGTGGCGGGCCGGAGCTCCCGGCGCCGCGCCGGTGCGTCTCGGGGGGGCCTCTGCGCCGACCTCGACGATCTTCGCCTCCGTCGCGCGCAGCGCCTCCCGGGTGGCGACCCGTTTGGTCTGGAGTCGTTTGGTCTCCTCGAAGAGCGACTGGGCGGCCTCGCGGGGGGACCGGCCGCGAGCGAGCGTCACCGGAACGTCGCCGAGCGTGAGCCGGACCTCCGCGTCCGCCGCCTCGAGCGCGCGCTCCGCCTCGGGATAGTGGGCGAGGATCGCCTCCGCCTCGCGGCGCTTCGCCGCGATCTCCTCGTCCAGCGCGGCCCCCGCCGTCCGCTGCTGGTCCGCCTGCCGTTCGAGCCCCCGGGTCCGCTCCTCCCGGGCGTCGCGGACCGGCGGGAGCTGCGACGAGAAGTACGCGTACGCGGCCTCGGAGAAGGTCGCGAACACCTCGGGAGCAGGACCTCCCTCGGCCCGCCACCGTCGGGCGTCGAACGGCTCGACATCGACCGGGAGCTCGCCGTGGCGGTACAGGTAGCCGTGCGGGTGCTCTCCGAGCTCGGCGAGCAGCTCCGCGATCGCGACGCGCACCCGCTCCGCGACCGAGCCCGCCTCCAGCGGAGCCGGGGCCGAGGGGGCGATTCCCGCGCGAGCCAGCAGCTCCTCGGCCACCGGGCCGCCGAAGCCGAGCGGGGCCGCCAGCGTGCGGACCCGGTCCCCGCGGGACCGTTCCAGCGCGGCGCGGAGCGCCGTCGGTGCGATCGCCCAGGGGTCCCCCCGCGACGGCGGGGGACGGTACTCCGCCCCGATCCGTACCGTCCGGTGCGCCCAGCTCCGGGCGTGGGCGACCGCCACGATCCGGTCGCCGCGCACCAGGAGCAGGTTGCCGGGCGAGAAGAACTCCACGACGAGCCGCAGCGGCTCCTCCACGTCCCCCCGGCGAAGCTCGAGGTCGAGGAACCGCTCGCCGTTCGGCTCCGCGACGCCGACGAGGGCGGCCCCGTCGAGGAGTCGACGCAGTTGCCGGGCGACCGGCCCGAGGGCGTCCGACCGGGCCGGGCCGCTGCGGAGGAGCGCGGCGAACCGACCCGCGCCGAGCAGGAGCGACCACTTGCCGGTCGCGGGCGACCGGAGCGTCACCTCCCAGAGGTCCGGCCCGGCGTCGAACACCTTGTCGACGAACAGCCGGCCGGCCGCGCGGATCTCGTGCACGACGGCGAGCGTGTCGAGCGAGCTGAACCGGTCCTTCGCCGGTCCGGTCTCGGCGGCGGCCACGGACGCGAACGAGCCGTCCGACCCGCTTAAGGCTTCGGCGGTCTGCCGCGCCCGTGCCGGCGACGTCGGCGGAGGAACGCGACCGCTGGATTGCCGTCGCGGAGCGGTTCGCCCGCGAGGTGCTGGCCCCGTCGGCGGAGGAGGCGGACCGCACGGACCGGCTCCCGGGCTCGGTGCGGAGCGCGCTCGCGGAGACCGGGCTCATGGGGCTCACGATGCCGCGGGAGCTGGGCGGCGCGGGCGCCGGCGCGCGGACGCTGGCCCCCGTGCTCGAGACCCTGGCGCGGGAGAGCGCGGCGGCCGCGACGCTCCTCTCGGTCCATCTCTCCGTCGCCTCGACCCCGATCGTGCAGCACGGGACCCCCGAACAGCGTCGGTCGCTCGTGCCGCGGCTCGCGTCCGGCGAGTGGCTCGGCGCGTTCGCGCTGAGCGAGCCGTCGGTCGGTTCGGACGCGGGCGCCCTCGCCACGCGCTACCGGCGGACCGGCTCCGGCTTCGTCCTGTCCGGCAGCAAGATGTTCATCACGAGCGCCGCGAGCGCGGAGCTGACCGTGCTGTTCGCGACCCGGGACCCCGCGCTCGGCCACCGCGGCATCAGCGCGTTCGTCGTGCCGAAGGGGACCCCGGGGGTGTCCGTCGGCCCGCGGCTCGACAAGCTCGGGATCCGGGGCAGTGAGACCGTCGAGCTCGTGCTCGACGGGGCGGAGCTGTCTCTGGACTCCTTACTAGGTACAGAAGGGGAAGGCCTCGCGATCGCGCTCGAGGGGCTCGCCGGGGGTCGGGTCGGGATCGCCGCGTGCGCGCTCGGCGTCGCCCGCGCGGCGTTCGAGGAGATGCGTCGGTCCGCCCGCCGGGAGCCCGCGGACTGGAAGCGCGCGGCGGTCGCCCGGGCGTTCACCGACGTCGAGGCTGCGGCGGCGCTCGTCGCCCGCGCCGCGGAGCTTCGGGACCGCGACGAGCCGTTCGTCGACGCGGCCTCGGCGGCGAAGCTGTTCGCGTCGGGCGCCGCCGTCCGCATCGCGCTCGCCGGGATCGACGTCGCGGGGCCGGACGGCGTGCGGGCGGGCGCCCGGAGCGAGCGGCTGCTGCGGGACGCGCGCGTCTTCCCCATCGTCGAAGGGACGACGGAGATCCAGGAGATGATCCTGGGCCGCGACCTCGTCGGCCGGTGAGTGCGAAACCCTTTGAGCCGGCCGCTCGTCGAGCGCGCGTGACCGCGTCGCCCGGGGCGAGACCCGACGCGTCGGCGCGGGTGCCGCTCGAGGGGCTGCCGCTCGACCCGGCGGTCGTCCCGATCCTGCGCGCCCAGGGGATCGACGCGCTCTACCCCCCGCAGGCCGAGGCGGTCCCGCGCGTCGCCTCCGGCCGGAGCGTGCTCCTCGCCTGCCCGACGGCGAGCGGGAAGTCCCTCGTCGCCTACCTCGCGCTCCTCCGCGCGTTCCGGCAGGGGCAGGCGGGCCTGTACCTCGTGCCGCTCCGCGCGCTGGCGGCGGAGAAGTACGAGGAGCTCCAGGCGTTCCGGCCGCTCGGCCTCAAGGTCGGGCTCTCGACGGGCGACTTCGACCTGCCCGCGGACCGGCTCGCGAAGCTCGACGTCCTGGTCGCGACGAGCGAGAAGGCCGACGGGATGCTCCGGCACGGGAGCCGCTGGCTCGACCGCGTCGGCGTCGTCGTCGCCGACGAGGTCCACCTGCTCCGGGACCCCGACCGCGGGCCGACGCTGGAGGTGACGCTCACCCGGCTCCGGCGGAGGAACCCGGGGATCCAGGTGGTCGCGCTGTCCGCGACCGTGGGGAACTCGGCCGAGCTCGCCGACTGGCTCCGCGCGGACCACGTGGCGAGCGAGTTCCGGCCCGTGCCGCTCCAGTGGGGCGTCTACCGCGACGGGCGGCTCACCTTCACCGACGGCTCGACGCGCCCGGTGCCCCCGCCGGGCGAGCCGGTCGCGCGCCTCGTGCGCACGGTCGTCGAGTCCGGGGGGCAGGCGCTGGTGTTCGTGAACTCCCGGCGCGCGAGCGAGCAGCTCGCGCTGCAGCTCGCGCGCACGGTGGAGCGGCTCCTCTCACCGGAGGAGCGCGCCGCGGCGGCGGCGGTCGAGGGACGGCTCCTGGGGACGACGGAGGAGGAGACCGAGGGGATCCGCCGCCTCGCGTCGATGGTGCCCGGCGGGGTCGCGTTCCACAACGCGTCGCTGACGAACCCGGAGCGCCGCGTCGTGGAGACCGCCTTCCGCGACCGCCAGCTCAAGGCGCTCGTCGCGACGCCGACGCTCGCCGCGGGGATCAACCTGCCCGCGCGTCGGGTCGTCGTGCGCGACGTGACGCGCTACGACGACCGGCTCGGGGTCCAGGCGCCGATCCCGGTCCTCGAGGTGCAGCAGATGTGCGGCCGCGCGGGGCGCCCCCGGTTCGACCCCCACGGCGAGGCGATCCTGCTCGCGCGGGACGGCGACGAGGAGGAGCGGCTCATCGACACGTACCTCCTGGCCCCGCCCGAGCGCGTCGACTCCCGCCTCGCGGCCGAGCCGGCGCTCCGGATGCACCTCCTCGCCCTCGTGGCGAGCGGGGAGGTCGACTCCGTCGAGGAGCTCGAGCGGTTCTTCCGCGCGACCCTGTACGGCCACACGCTCCCGATGGAGCAACTGCTCGACCAGGTCGCCCGGGCGCGCACCTTCCTCGAGACCCACGACTTCCTCGAGACCGGCGGCGCGCTCCGCGCGACCGCCTTCGGGCGGCTCACGTCCGAGCTGTACCTCGACCCGGTCTCGGCGGTCGCGCTGCGCGCCGCCCTCGAGCGCGCCCCCCGAGGCGTCCGGCCGTTCGCGCTCCTCGCGGCGCTCGCCGCGACGCCGGACCTCCCGCCGCTGTTCCTCCGCCGCGGGGAGGAGCCGGAGCTCCTCGAGCGGTTCCAGGAGGAGGAGCCGGAGCTCCTGTTGAAGCCGGAGGAGGAGCCGCTCCACGTCGACCTGGAGCTGTTCCTCGCGACGCTCAAGACCGCCGCGCTCCTCGAGATGTGGACGGCCGAGGAGCCGATCGTCCGGATCACCGAACGGTTCGGCGTCGGCGCCGGCGACCTCCGCTCGAAGGTCGAGGACGCGGACTGGCTGCTGTTCGCGCTGGGACGCCTCGCCGTCCGGTTCCGGCGGGAGCTCGCCCGCCCGATCGACGAGCTCGGGCTCCGGGTCCGGTACGGGGTCCGGCCGGAGCTGCTCGACCTCGTGCGGCTCCGCGGGATCGGCCGGGTGCGGGGCCGGGCGCTCTACCGGGCCGGGTTCGCGGACCGAGAGGCGTTGCTCTCGGGGTCGGTCGACCGGGTCGCGGGGGCGCTCAACTCCCGCTCGCTCGCGGAAGCGGTCCTGCGGCAGGTCCGGCACCCCGGGACGCGAGCGGAGCCGCCGGGAGTCCCGCTCGAGCGGCCCCGTCCGGTGGCGGCCACCGGCCCAGCGGAAGCGACCAGAGCGCCGCGGGGACGGCGCCCCGCGCGCCGGCTCGAGGAGTTCGAGCCGGGCCCCGGACGGGATCCGTCGGCGCCGCCGGCCTGAGCCGCGCAACGACCGACCGGCTGCCGCCGGGACCCCCGGTCCGCACCTCGCGCCGGAGGATGCCGGTCTGCTCCAGGCGGACGATACGACGCCAGAAGGTGGTCGGGGGGACCGGCCGCTCGCCCCACTCCCACGCGAGCCGGCGGACCCGCTCCCGGAGCTCCCCGATCGTCACGGGCCGACCTTCCTCCATCTGGCCGAGGGCGGCGAGCAGCGACGCCTCGCCCGCGAGCGGGCTGCCCGCCGCCCGCTCGGGCCGCGTCGGGCCCGTGGACGGGGCCTCGCCCAGGAGCTCCCGACGGAGGAGCTCGACGGCGCGGCCGGCGCCGTGCCCGTCCCAGACCGAGCGGGAGACGACCGAGTCGACGAGCTCCGCGGGCGCTTCCCGGCCCGTGGCCCGACGCCAGCGATCGACGACGAGGCCCCGCAGCCGAGCGGGGTCGAGCGGCGCCAGCGCGACCCGACGGCCGACGAACACGTCGCCGCCGACGGCGCGCACGACGGCGCCCACGCCCTCCGGCCGGCCGGCGAGCAGCACGGCAATCGGAGGGACGCCCGAGCCGCCCTCGGGCAGGAAGCCGTCCGGGTCGATGAGCCCCCGGACGAGCCGGCCCAGGTCGGGCACGCCGGGGCCGAGGTCGTCGAGCACGACCGCCGCCGGCCGTCCGTGGGTCCGGAGCCGGCGGAGGAACCCGGCGAGCAGCTCGGCCACCGGGAAGCCGCGGAGCTCGTACTCCGGGTCGAGGGCGCGGAGCAGGTCCCCCGCGACGCCCTGAGCGCCCCGCGCGGCCGGCACCCGGACGAACGCGCGGGCCGGTCGCTGCCCGGTCGCGACCGAGCGCATCGACTCGACCCAGGCGGTCGCGGTGAGCCGCGCGAGCAGCGACGTGCCCGCTCCGCTCGGGCCCTCGACGGCCACGCGCGGACCCCCCGGGCCGGCGACCGCCAGCCCCTCGCGGAGCCGCGCGAGCTCGGCGGAACGGCCGATCGGGTCGATGGGCAGCCAGTCGGGCGCAAGCACCTCGGGATGGGCCACGGCGCAGGGGGTCGGGGACGACGGCAGCATGGTAGCCGGCGCACTTCCTTAGTGGTATAAGAAATCTTATACGGTCGCCTTCCACCCGAGAACCGTTTTGCCCCGGACCGGCGTGGGCGCCCGTGGCCGGGAGCTGGCGCCGCGAGATCCCCGGCTTCGTCGCGTACGCGCTCTCCGCCGTGGTCGTGGCCGGGGTCGGCTACGCGGTGAGCGAGTTCCTGTACACCCGGTACGGGACGACCTGGTTCACCGCGGACGTCCGCCTCGGCGTCGCGCTCGGGATCGTCTTCCTCGTCGCCTTCCTCCTCTCGCGGGCGGTCCGCGCGGTGATCCGCGCGTCCCTCCCGAATCCGGCGGACTCCGGCCGGGCGGCGTCGGTGCGCCTCGTGAGCGACCTCCTGATCGGCGCGGTGCTGCTGCTCGTGCTGTTCGCGGTCCTCGGGGCGAGCATCGAGAGCCTGTTCTTCGGCAGCGCGTTCATCGGCATCGTCCTCGGGCTCGCGGGCCAGATCGTCCTCGCGAACCTGTTCGCGGGGCTCCTCCTCGCCTTCGTGCACCCGTACGCGCCGGGGGACCGGATCGGCGTCAACCCGGCCGCGTACTCGTTCTTCGGCTCGACCTACGCCCACGAGGCCGGGCCGGCGGGTTACGTGGGCACCGTCGTCGAGCTCACGCTCCTGTACACCGTGGTCCGGATGGACGACGGACGCGTCGCGCAGGTCCCCAACTCGGCGATCGTCCAGGCGGTGCTCGTGAATCACTCTCGCGCGTCGTCCCACGCGCTGCGGGTACGGCTCACGCTGCCGAACTCGATGCCGGTGAGCGAGCTCGAGGCGGCGGTCGACGAGTACGTCCGGACGCGGGCGACGTCCCCGCCGGGGAGTCCCGCCGCCCGGGTGCTCGTCGCCGACGTCGGCGGGACCACCTGGGACGGGGTGGTGGAGCTGTGGGTGCACGAGCTGAGGGACGACGACGTCCGGAGCGAGCTGCTCCGGCGGAT
>JASHRQ010000151.1 GCA_030037265.1 Thermoplasmata archaeon
GGAAGACGAGTTTCGTCAATGTGCAGGAGTACCGCGTGGGCCGGAACACCGGTTCCACGGCGCTGCTCCCCACCCGCCAGCCGATCCCGCTCGCTGCGACGCTTAGCCCAGTCGAATTCCTGCTCAGCGTCACCAGCCATGTCCTGAACTCACTGCAGGCGGCCCATCCTAGAGTCTCGAGAGAGCCCGAGTACCGAAGGTTGTCCCTTGCGGTCTCCCAGTCCATCCTGCAGTCTCGAGGATGGGAACTGCACGCGGCGGGATTCGGGGGCGGGTGGACTTCGGATACGAGCGTTTCGAATCCGTGGGTCGTGCTCCTCCCGACGGTCAGCGAAGAGCTCGACCACGTCGCCCGCCTGGCGACCCGGCATGGGGTCGAGAAGATCGTGGTCAATGTCAACAATCTGGACGTGGTGGAGGTCCAGCGCTTGGTCACCTTCTTCGACGTGACCCGGGACCTGACGCTGACCCGGGCCCCGTTCCTCTGGGTGTTCCTGGGGCCGGTCGGTTCGCGGGCTCTGCTCGCTCAAAAGACGAGGCGCGTGAGCGAACTGCTCCGCAGCGACCCGGTGCGGCTCGCCCCGCTTTCCTTGGAGGAAGTGTATCGGGCCATCGAGGCACGGGTGAAACGCTTCCGATCTGCGACGCACGTAGAAGCGCCGCTTTCCAAGGAGGTCATCCAGCTGCTGTACCAATCGAGCGCCGGAGAGATTCGGTACATTCTCAACCGGTGCACGGACCTCCTCTTGAGGACGATGGCGGAATTTCCCACGTCTCGGGAGATCGCGAAGGAGCTCGCCCTCCCCATGCTGCAGAAGATGACCGCCGAGGCGCTCGGGCGGTTCTCTCTGACCTCCAAGCAGCGCGGCCTCCTTGCGACGATCGCCCGCCGGGGCCCGTGCCAACCCCGGGACTTCCGGCAGTTCGGCTTCTCGAACGCCCCGGCTTTCCTACGGTACCTCACGCGGTTCTACGAGCTCGGGCTCGTCGACCGCCGTCGAGCTAACGAGTCCGTGGTCTACACGCCCCGTGGAGATGCAGTGCTTGGACTGGGGTCGAGCCCGAGCGATCGCTCCGCTTCGTCCTGAGCGAGGGTCGACGACCCGCTTCGTCGGAAGCCCAGTCCGTTGCTTTTCGTCGTGGGGAACGGACGGCAAGGACTCGCGGAACTTCCCGCGCCTCCCGACTCGCTCGAGGGCGTGGGGGTCGGGAGGGTAGCGCGGGTCCCGCCGGCCCTCGAGCCAAGCCTGCCGTACGGTCTCCGCTCATGGGAAGGCGGAGGACGCCGGTGCGCGCGGCTTATCCGACCCCATCGGTACGCCCGCGGCCGATGGCGTCCGCGCCGCTGCCCTCCCTCCTGGGGACCACGATCCGCCGAGCGTTCATCGTGGGACGGGTGAACCTCGTCATCGCGACGGTGGTGAGCCTCCTGTGGGGCACGATCCTCAGCCTCACGCCGGGAAGCTCCTTCGCCTCGCTGTTCCCGCTCCTGCTCCCGATCCTCGGCACCATCGGCACGGTCGGGGCGATGCTCGTCTTCACGAACGACCGCGCGAAGGGGGTGTTCGAGTACCTGATCGCCTATGGGGTGCCGCCCCACCGGATCTTCACGAACGTGCTCGGCGCCGCGTTCACGATGATCGCGGTGGTCGACGGCCTCACGCTCGCGGTCGCGCTCTCACTCCGCGTGGCGCTCGGGCTCGCCATCCCGATCGCCTTCACGGCGGCGATCCTGGGCTACTCGCTGCCGATGAGCTTCGGGGGCTCCGCGCTCACCGCGGCCGCCGGGATGTTCTGGACCTCGCTCTCGAGCCCGCGCCAGGGGATGAACAGCCCGCTGGGGCTGCTGCCGCTGCTCGGGGTCGCCCCCGGGGGGCTCGGGTTCATCCTGGCCGAAGCGGCCGGCCCGGCCGACCAGGCGTACGTCGAGGTCGGCGCGGTCTCGATCGTGATCGTCCTCGCGCTCGTCCTCCTCTCGCTCGAGAGTCGCCTCATGCCGCGGGAGCGGCTCCTTTCCCCGGCGTGACGGGGGTCCATCGATGCGTACCGCTCCGCTCGCGTCGAGCCCGGCGCCGGTCCGGTCGGGTGGGACTCCGCGCATCTCCTGCCGCGGCGTGAGCTCCGGGTACCTCGGCAAGCGGGTCCTCGAAGAGATCTCGTTCGACATCGAGGAGCCGGCGGTGTACGTCGTGCTCGGCCCGAACGGGGCCGGCAAGACGACCCTGTTCCGCACGCTCGCGGGCATCCTGCGGCCGTACCGGGGCGAGGTGCTCATCGGCGGGGAGACCGTCGACCTCCAGGGGTCCCGGGACCACCTCCACTACCTCTCCCACATGGACGGGATCCCGGACGGACTCAACGTGCGCGAGGCGCTCCGCTTCTACGCCCGGGTGCAGGGGGCGGGGGCCGAGGACGTCGAGCGGGTGCTGAGCCTGCTCGACATCGGCTCGATGGCCGACCGGTACCTGTCGCAGCTCAGCGCGGGGCAGCGGAAGCGGGTGTCGATCGCCCGCGTGTTCCTCCGGGAGCGCGAGATCTACCTCCTCGACGAGCCGACGGCGAACCTCGACCCGAAGCTCTCCCGGGAGATCCGGGAGCTGATCCTGAACCTGAGCCGCGAGAAGGTCGTCCTGTACTCGTCGCACAACCTGTTCGAGGCCCGCGAGATCGGCCGTTACGTGATCGCGATCAAGGCCGGCCGCCTCGCGCTGTTCGACCGGATCGAGAACCTCCGCGGGGAGCACTTCGTGATCGGCGTCCGCGTGCTCGACCCGGGGACCCCTCCGGCGCTCGCCGACTTCGCGCGGCAGGGCGACTACTACCTGCGGGAGCTGCCCGGCCCGGAAGCCGTCCCGGCGCTCCTCCACGAACTGGACGCCCAGGGCGTCCGGATCCGGGAGGTCCGCGAGATGAACAACCCGCTCGAGGACCTGTTCGCCTGAGGCCGCGGACCCGGTCCGCCCGCGCCGCCGGCGGACGCGCGGCGCGTCCGGAAGGTGGGCGCGCCCAGATTCGAACTGGGGACCTTCACCGTGTCAGGGTGACGTCATAACCGCTAGACTACGCGCCCGTGGGCCGGGCCGACCGACGGGCGGCCCCTATTTCTTGGCTCCGCCCGCCGAGCGGCCACGGGGGGCCGGGCCTACGCGTACCCGCCCGACGCGTCCGGGTCCCGGTGCTCGTTCCAGGCGTAGTAGCCGAGCGACTTCCGCTGCGCCTCGGTCGCTTCCTGGCGCACGCCGACCTCGTACGACCCGAACGCGTCGCGCACCTGGTCCTCGATCGAGCGCGCGCGCTCGAGCGCCTGCGTCATGTGCGCGGCCTCGATGTACGGGCTCCCCTGCACCATCGCGAGGTCCCCCGCGGTCCGGATGAGGCCGCCGAGCTCCCGCAGCCGGAGCGTGAGCGCGTTCCGGCGGTGGTCGATCGCCTCCGCGCGCCGTCGGGCCTCGCGGAACAGCTCCTCGAGCGCCGGCTTCGTCGCGTGCCGGATCCGCCCGTCGGTGACGATCTCCTGCGCGCAGAACTGCGCGATCCGGAGCCGGTTGTGCTCGGTGTCCGGCATCGCGGTCTCGAGCAGCACCTCGTAGCCGCCGCCGATGATCCGCGAGCGGAGCGGCGACAGGATGTGGGAGAGGTCCTGGATGTTGCACGCGGCGACGAGGATGAAATCGCACGGCACGCCGTCGACGCGGACCGACGCGCCGCCGGACTGGGGGTTCCGGCCCGAGATCGGGTAGCGCTTCTCCTGCATCGCCGTGAGGATGTTCCGCTGGAGCGCCCCCAGGGACGGGAGCTCGTCGATGAACAGCACCCCCTCGTGCGCCTCGTGGATCGCCCCGGGGATCACGCGGTCGTACGGCGGGCTCCCGAGCTGCGGGTGGCCGCCGTACGGGTCGTGGCGGACGTCCCCCAGGAGCTCGGTCTCGCTCGCCCCGGTCGCCATCACGAACGTCGACCGGTCGATCGGCACGAGCACCTTGTGGGGGCTCTCCTTGAGCTGCGTCCGCCGGCGCTCGAGCGCCCGCTGGTCCAGGAGGCGGATCTTGTCCTCGGCGCGCTCGTACGCCACGACCTCCTCGACGCCGTTCTTGAGGCGCGTCGTGCGCACGGTCTCCTGCGGGTTCCCGCCGGGGACGGTGAGCTCGAGGATCCCGCCGACCAGGTCGCGGAACGGGTTCCCGCTCTGGTTGAGCGTCACGCCCTGCTTCACGTTCCCGCAGCTCGGGCAGTACCGGTCCGACGGGAGCGAGTAGAAGCTGCACCGGGGGCACCGGTAGCCGAGCCGCTCGGCGACGGTCACCGGCGCCTCCGTCGGCGCGATCAGCTCCCCCTCGGTGACGCGCGCGCGCTCCCGGTCCTGGTACACCTCGTCGCGCGCGACGAGCTGGACCGTCGGCCGCTCGGGGTTCTCCGGGTTGTGCACGACCCGGATCTCCTGCTGCGGCCGCTCCAGGTGGAGCGCCAGCGCCTGCGCGGTCATCGACTTCCCGATGCCGGACGGCCCCACGAGGAGCAGGTGGCGCCGCTGGTACGCCGCGATGCGGGCGATCTCGACGGCGCGCTCCTGGCCGATGACGCGCTCGAGCGGGTCCGTCGGGATCGGGATGTCCTCCGTCGTGTGGACCTCGTCGAGCGAGGCGACGGTGCGGCGGGCGGGGGGACCCCCCGAGGGACCGAGCATGGGCGACCCGAACTAGGCGGGAGGGGCGCTTAACTCCGAGGGAGCGCCGACGGCACCGGTGGGGGTCGCCCGCCCGTCGGTCCTACGCCGGGGCGGCCGGGGCCCCGAGGTCGGCCTGCGTGTAGACGCTCACGCCGTCCGGCACCTTGCCGATCGCGCCCATCCGGCTCGCGATGACGGTGTCGATCCCCCGCTCGTGGGCGACGTCGAGCACGCGCTGGCTCACGATCCCGTCGAAGATCACCGTCTTCGCCGGGAGCTGGAGCTTCACGATCGTGTCGATCAGGTCCTTCACGGGCGCCTCGGTGATCGGCGCGTCGTCCGCGCCCAGCAGGATCGCCTTCGAGGAGTTCTCGATCTGACCCAGCCGGTCGAAGAAGCCGCGGAGCCGCGGGGTGAGCGCCGGCGGCGGAGGCGGAGGGGGCGGAGGCGGCGGGGCCGC
>JASHRQ010000152.1 GCA_030037265.1 Thermoplasmata archaeon
CGGAGCGGCGCCGTCGAGGCGGGCCACCTCACCGCCCCGCTCGTGGCCGACGGCCTTTCCGACCCCGCCGCCCGGGACCTTCTCGGGACCGCGCTCGGCTGGCTCCAGCGCCGGGGGGCCTCCCGGGCGGTGACCGAGATCCCCGAGACGTGGACCCGGTCCCTCGCGCTCGCCCGGGCGCTCGGCTTCCAGGACCGGCTCGAGCTCCTCACGATGGTCCGGGCCTCCGCCGAATGAGGCGCCGCGCCCCCCCGCGCGTGGACGTCTACCTCCAGCCGGCGGTGGTCGGCGGAGGGCTGGGCGACATCGAGGAGGTGCTCGCCGTCGGGCGGCGCCTCGCCCGGCAGCGGTTCCCCCTGTTCCTGTTCCGGGCCCCGGGCCGTCCGCTTCCTCCGTCCGTGGACGGCCCGTGGGACTGGCCCCGCGTGCGTCGGGTCGCGCGGGCCGTCGGGACGGCGGACCGCGCGGTCACGGTCACCCCCTGGTGGGGGGTCTCGGCCGCGCCGGACCCTGCGGAGCGCCCGGGGGCCCCGGGGCCGTGGAGCGAGGAGACCGCCCGGATCGAGGCCGCGTACGGCCGGGACCGGGTGCTGCACGTGAGCCTCGAGGAGTTCGCGCGCACCTACACGAGCCGGCAGCAGACGTGGGAGCGGTGGCGGGAGGGCGGCACGCGGTCCCGCCGGATCCCGGAGCGCCTCCGGGGGGTCCGGGGGCGGAAGGAGGTGGAGGCGTTCCGTCGGGCGTACCGGGCCTGGCGGGCCTTCGACCGGCCGAACGTGCTCCACCTGTTCCCGGGCTTCGCCCCGTCGCGGGCGTTCGCGAGGGAGTTCCCGGAGGCGGTGCAGCTCGGCCCGCTCTGGCCGTTCCCCCCGGCGCCCCGGGCGCCATTGAGGCGGACCGCCGACGGACGACGGCGGTGGGTCTGGTACGCGAGCCCGTCGACCTCGGACCGCCTGGCGCGGCTCCTGACCGCCGCCTTCCCTCGGCCGATGCCCGGGGGCGGCCCGGTGGAGGTGGGGGTGCGCGCGCCCCGCCGGTTCCCGACGGAGCCGACCCCCGGGATCCGGTGGCGCTGGCTCGAGCCGATGCCGGCCGACCGGTGGAGGCGTCGGTTCGCGTCGGCGGACCTCCGGATCGCGACCGGAACGCGGACGCTCCTGGAGGCGATCGACGGCGGCGGCCCGTTCCTGTACTTCAACGGGGCGATGGGGGAGGGGCGCGCCGCCCGCCGGCACCGGCCGGAGAAGATCGCGTCGCTGCTGTCGGTGTGGGCCGACCGGGGGGTCCCGGCCCGGCTGCGCCGGGACCTCGCGGACTTCGCCCGGCTCCGGTCGGTGGCGTCGGTGGCGTGGCGCGCGGCGACGGACCCCGCCTGGGGCCGAGGCTTCCCGCCGCGCCGGCGATGCGTCCGGTACGTACCGCCCTGGGACGACGCCGGGGCGGCCCTGGACCGCTGGCTCCGGCGCTGGGCGGCCTCGTCGGAGGACGCCGTCGGGGCGGTCGGCCGCCTGCGCCGGGAGGCCCGGGGCGCGCTCGCCGTCCCGTAGCCCGGCCCGGTTCGCGGGGGACCTCCCGGGCGCCCGGACAAACCTCTATGCGGGCCCCCCGCCTGCGGGGAGGCATGCTCGACTCCGCAGCGACCCCGGAGGCGCTCGCCCGGGTGCTCCTCGGCCCGGCGGTGCGCCTCAAGCGCGGCGAGAACGTCATCGTCGAATCGTGGACGCACACGCTCCCGTTCGCGACCGCCTGCGTCGTCGAGGCGCGACGTCGGGGCGGCGTGCCCCTGCTCCTGTACGAGGACGAGGAGGCATGGTGGCGGAGCCGCGACGCGGTCCCGAGCCGCCAGATGGGGCGGGTCGGGAGCCACGAGTGGGCCGCGCTCGCCCGCGCGCAGGCGTACGTCTTCTTCCCGGGTCCGGCGGACGTGGTCCGCTTCCGTCAGCTCCCGACCGCCGACTCCCGGAACCTGGTCGGGTACAACCACGAGTGGTACCGTCGCGCCCGGTCGGCGCATCTCCGGGGGGTCCGCTCCCTGCTCGGCTACGCGTCGGACGTCCAGGCGGCCGCCTGGCACCTCGACGGGCCGGCCTGGCGCGAGCAGCTGATCCGCGGCTCCGTCGGCGTCGACCTCGCGGCGCTGAAGGCGGAGGTCGCCCGCGTCGCGGCCCGGGTGCGACGCGGGAAAGAGCTCCGGGTGACGGCGTCCAACGGGACGGACTTCACGGTCCGGCTCCGGGGCCGCGCTCCGCAGGCGGAGGATGGGGTCGTGGACGCCGCCGACGTGAAGGCGGGGGAGAACATGGCCACCCACCCCCCCGGCTGGGTCGCCGTGGCGATCGACGAGAACAGCGCGCGGGGACTCGCCGTCGCGAACCGTCCGAGCTTCCCGCGCCTCGGGCGGACGGAGGGCGGCCAGTGGGAGTTCGAGGGGGGCCGCCTGCGCTCCTCCTCCTACGCCGACGGCCAGGCCGCGTTCGAGGCCGCGACGCGGGAGGCGGCCCCGGGATGGGACCGGGCCGGGCTGCTCACCCTCGGCCTCAACCCCGGCCTCGCGCCCGGCACGCCGATGGTCGAGGACCAGGAGGCCGGCGCGGTCACGATCGGCATCGGCGGGAACGCCGGGTACGGCGGGTCGAACCGCTCCCCGTTCGTGGCGTGGATCACGATCGGGGAGGCGACGGTCGCGCTGGACGGCCGCCCGCTCGTCGACCGTGGCAAGGTCCTCTGACCGGGCCCCCCGGCGGCTCCCGCCGGGCCGGACCGGCCGGGCCCCGCCCTTCGGGTCGCCGCTGCCCCGGAGCTTCTACGACCGCCCGACGACCGCCGTCGCCCGCGCGCTCCTGGGCCAGTGGCTCGTCGTCCGGCGCGCGGACGGCTCCCGGCGGGCGGCCCGGCTCGTGGAGACGGAGGCGTACGGGCCCCGCGACCCGGCGAGCCACGCGTACCGGGGCCGGACCGGGCGCAACCGGTCGATGTTCCTCGGCCCGGGCCACCTGTACGTCTACCGGATCCACCAGGTGTTCTGCGCCAACGTGACGACGCGGCCGGGGGAGGCGGTGCTGCTGCGCGCCGCCGAGCCGCGGGAGCCCGCGGAGGCGGACCTCCGCGGGCCCGGTCGGCTGTGCCGGGCGTTCGGCCTCTCCCTCGCCGACGACGGGAAGGACCTCCTCCGGTCGGATGTCCGGTGCCTCCCGGGTCCCGGGCCGCGCGGGGCGATCGTCGCCGGTCCGCGCGTCGGCATCTCACGGGCGGTGGACCGCCCGTGGCGGTTCCTCGAGACGGGAGGCCCGTCCGCGCCCCGGCGCCGGGGCGGGGCAGGACGGGTCAGCGCAGCTTCGCCCAGTCGTAGCGACGGAGCCGCGAGGACCGGCCGAAGCCGCACGACGCGCAGACGCCGTGCTGCCGGTGGAACGAATGGCTCCCGCACCGGCGGCAGCGGACGTGGACGATCTTCCCGCCCGCGCTCGACGGCGTTCCTTTGCTCATCGGAATCCTCCGGGCGCCGGGCGGAGCCTACGGGGAGATGAAGATGACGCTGTCCCCCCGGACGAGCGTCGTGCCGGGCCGGGGAACCGCCGGGGCGCCGTCCGGGAGGAGCTCCTCGGCGTGGGACAGCACGAGGTTCAGGTGCTGGTCGAACGCGTCGAGCGTCCCCCGGAGCCGTCGGCCCCCGCGGAGCTCGACGAGCACCGGCCGGTGCAGGCTCGCCTGCAGCAGCTCGAGCGGCTTCATCGACGGGCCGGCCGGCGAGGCGGGCGTCGCTTCATAAGGTTGCGTGGGGAGGCTTTTCGTCCCGGGCGGCGTTTGGTCGACCCCGTGCCGCGACGACCCGAACCCACGTCCGCCGCGCTCGTGGCACGGTACCGCGCGCGGGTCCTCGAGGCCGGGAACCCGGCCGAGATCGCCCGGGAGCTCGAGCGGACCGACTCGGACCCCGAGGGGGTGGGGATCATGACCCGCAAGGGGCGGACGCTCCTGGTCCGCGTCGACGGCGTCTCCCTCAAGGCCGCCCCGCTGCTGAAGCAGGAGCTGCTCGCGCTCGGCGCGGACTCGAGCCACGCCCGCGGGGTCGCGGACCACTCCGTCGAGCGGAGCCCGGTGGTGCTGATCGCCACCCCGGGCCAGTACCATCGGCTCCTCCCGAAGCTCCGTCGGCAGCCGTTCCGGCTGCGCGAGGTGGCCGACGCCGTCGAGCAGGCGCTCGAGAACTACGGCCGGCGGGCGGTCCGCGCGGTCCCGACGCTCCACCGGCCCCTCACGCTCGGCGACCGGACGCGCGTGATGGGCGTGCTCAACGTGACCCCCGACTCGTTCTCGGACGGCGGGCAGTTCGCCCGGCCCGGGGCCGCCGTCGCCCACGCGCTCGCGATGGCGGACGCCGGGGCCTCGGTGGTCGACGTCGGCGGGGAGTCGACCCGGCCGGGCGCCGGGCCGGTCGCCGCGTCGGAGGAGCTCAAACGGCTCGAGCCGGTGGTGCGCGAGCTCCACGACCGGCTCGCCGTCCCGCTCTCGATCGACACCCGGAAGCCCGAGGTCGCGCGCGCCGCGCTCGACTGGGGCGCGGACCTCGTGAACGACATCTCGGGCCTGCGCGACGCCGAGATGCGCCGGGTCGTCGCGCGCACCGGCGCCCCGGCGGTCCTCGTCCACCTGCGCGGCACCCCGCGGACGATGCAGGCCCGGACGGACTACGAGGACGTCCGGGCGGAGGTGTACGCCGCCCTCGCCGACCGGACGACGGAGGCGGTCGCCGACGGGATCCCGGCGGACCGGCTGCTCGTCGACCCGGGGCTCGGGTTCGCGAAGTCGCACGAGCAGAACCTAGAGCTCCTCCACCGCCTGGGCGAGTTCCGGAGCCTGGGGTTCCCGCTCGTCGTCGGGGCGTCGCGGAAGGCGTTCCTCGGACACGCCCTCGGCCAGGCGCCGGTCTCGGGGCGGGAGGACGCGAGCGTCGCGGCCGCGGTGATCGCGGCGATGGAGGGGGCGGACCTCGTCCGGGTGCACGACGTGGGGCCGACGGTCCGCGCCCTCCGGCTGGCCGACGCGGTGCGGCGCGAGCGGTTCGACGACTCGCCGCCCCCGCCGTAGGCCCCGGTCGGGGACCGCCGGACCGCCTCAGGCCGGCGGGTCCGCGGACGCGGGCTCGTACGTCTCGAGGACGAGCGAGCCCACGTAGTCGCACGCGAGGCAGTGGTACACCTGGCCCAGGATCATCGCGCCCTCGAACACCAGCCGGTCGGAGCCGCACTGCGGACAGCGGAGGACGCGCTTACCCGGGTTCCGTCGGTGCGGCGGCATTCCCCTCCGGCTCCTCGTCGTCCTCGTCGTCCGGGGCGGGGGGGCCCGGCTCCGGGCGCTCCGGGTCCTCCCCGTCCTCGTCCTCCTCCTCGTCCTCCTCGGACGGGGGGCGGGGGCCCCGGTTCGGCGGCGTGGGACCGGTCGGCTCGGCGGCGGGCGCCGCCTCGCCGTCCCCGGGCGGGACGAGCACGACCGCGTCGCGGACCTCGTCCGCCGCGTCGAGCCGGATCACCCGGACCCCGAGCGTGTTGCGGCCCTGCGACCGGATCCCGCGGACCGGGGCGCGGATCGTGACGCCGCGCTGCGTCGTGACGAGCAGCTCCTGGTCGTCGCGCGTCGGGAGGACGGCGACGACGCGGCCGTTCCGGCCGCCGGTCCGGATCGTCCGCACCCCCTTCGCGCCGCGGTGCGTCCGCCGGTAGTCGTCGGTGGCGCTCCGCTTGCCGAACCCCGTCGAGGTGAGCGACAGCAGGCACGGGAACGCGGGGCTCGCGACGGTCATCGACACCACGCGGTCGTCGTCGGCGCCCGACAGGCGCGCGCCGATGACGCCGTACGTCGCCCGCCCCATGCGCCGGATCTCGCCGACGGGGAAGCGGACGAGCTGGCCGGCGCTCGTCGCGAGCAGCACCTCCACGGACTCGTCGGCGACGAGCTGGACGTCGACCAGCGCGTCCCCCTCCTCGAGGAGCACCGCCTGGATGCCGTTCGTCCGGATGTTCTGGAACTGGTCCCAGCCGGTGCGCTTCACGAGCCCGCGGCGCGTCGCGAACACGAGGTCGCCGGCCTGGTCCCGGTCGCGGACGAGCAGGAGGGTCTGGACCTGCTCGCCGTCCTTCAGCTTCGGGAGGAGGTTGATGATCGCCTTCCCCTTCGAGTGCCGGCTCCCCTCCGGCAGCTGGTACGCCGTGAGCCGGTAGACGCGGCCCAGGGTCGTGAACGCGAGCAGCAGGTCGTGGGTCCGGCCGACGAAGGTGCGCGTGACGAAGTCCTCCTCCTTCGTCTCCATCTGGAGGAGCCCCCGCCCCCCGCGCCGCTGCTTCCGGTAGCTGTCGAGCGGCAGCCGCTTCACGTAGCCGTCGTGGGTGACGAGCACGACGACGTCCGCGTCCGGGATCAGGTCCTCGAGCGTCCGCTCGCTGAACCCGGGGATGATCTGCGTCCGCCGGGCGTCGCCGAACCGCTCCTTCAAGTCGAGGAGCTCGTGCGCGATCAGCTCGTCCCGCTCCGCGGGGGAGTCGAGGATCCGCTGGAGGTGCTGGACGAGCGCCTCCTTCTCCTTCGTCTCGGCGACGACGCTCTCGCGCTCGAGCTGCGTCAGCCGCGACAGGCGGAGCTCGAGGATCGCCTTCGCCTGCTCCGCCGACAGGAGGAACTTCCCCATCAGCGAGGTGGCGGCGGCCTCCGCGTCCTTCGACCGGCGGATGATCCGGATCACCTCGTCGATGTGGTCGATCGCGATGAGGAACCCCTCGAGCAGGTGGAGCCGCTCGCGGGCGCGCGCGAGGTCGAACGTCGACCGGCGCGTGAGGACGGTCCGCCGGTGGTCCAGGTGGAGCCTCAGGAGGTCGCGCAGCGGGAGCACGCGCGGGTGGCCGTCGACGAGGCAGAGGTTGATGACGCCGTACGTCGTCTCGAGCGGGGTGTGCTCGTAGATCCGGTTGAGCACGATCTCCGCCGGCACGTCGCGCTTCAGCTCGAGGACGATCGACATCCCGTGGCGGTCCGACTCGTCGCGGAGGTCGGCGACGCCGTCGAGCCGCTTCTCGCGGACCAGGTCGGCGATGATCTGGAGGAGCTGCGCCTTGTTGACCTCGTACGGGATCTCGGTGATGACGATCTCGTCCTTCCCGCCGCGGTCGCGGGGCTCCGCCTTCCCGCGGACGCGGAGCAGCCCCCGGCCGGTCTCGTACGCCTCGCGGATCCCCGTGTCGGCGGCGAGCAGCCCGCCGGTCGGGAAGTCCGGCCCCGGGAGGACGCGCATCAGCTCGTCGAGCGTCGCGTCCGGCTTCTCGAGCAGGAGGAGCAGCGCGTCCACGACCTCCGAGAGGTTGTGCGGCGGCATGTTCGTCGCCATCCCGACGGCGATCCCGGCGGAGCCGTTCACGAGCAGGTTCGGGACCTTCGACGGGAGCAGCTTCGGCTCCCGGAGCGTCCCGTCGAAGTTGTCCATCCAGTCGACGGTCTCCTTCTCGATGTCGAGCAGCATCTCCTCGGCGAGGGCCGAGAGCCGCGCCTCAGTGTACCGCATCGCGGCCGGCGTGTCGCCGTCGACGGAGCCGAAGTTCCCCTGCCCGTCGACGAGCAGGTACCGGAGCGAGAACGGCTGCGCCATCCGGACGAGCGTGTCGTACACCGCCGCCTCGCCGTGCGGGTGGTACTTGCCGAGCACGTCGCCGACCATGCGCGCCGACTTCCGGAACGGTTTGTCGTGCGTGACGCCGCCGTCCCACATCGACCAGAGGACGCGGCGGTGGACCGGCTTCAGGCCATCGCGCACGTCGGGGAGCGCGCGGCCGACGATGACGCTCATCGCGTAGTCGAGGTACGACTGCTGGAGCTCGAGCTCGAGCGTGCGGTCCCGCACCGGTTCCTCGACCGGGACGGTCGGCGCGGGGGGCGGGCTCTTCGCGGGGGCGCTCATCGGTTCCGCTCCGGGGGCGGCGGGAGCTGTCCCGCGATCGTCCGGTCGGCCTCTTGAAGGAATTCCTCCTCTCGTCCCGTGGGGATGGTGGCCCCGCTCGCCACCCGGTGCCCCCCGCCCTCGCCGCCGACCTTCGCCGCCGCCGTGCGGCAGGCGACGGCGAGGTCGAGCCCGCGCTCGACGAGCCAGGTCGTCCCGCGGGAGGAGACCTTGGTCGAGCCGTCGCTCCGGGAGAAGACGAACACCGGGCGGTACGGGTCGAGGAAGTAGGTGATCGCGAGGCCGGCCTGGGTCCCGGCGAGCGGGAGCTCGGGGCTCTCGAACCACTGGAGCGCGCGGAGCGGCCGGGCGCCGCCGTCCTCGAGCCGTCGGAGCCCGCGCAGGATGCCGTCCTCCCAGGCGGTCCAATGGGCGCGGCAGCGCTGGACGGCGTCCGGGTCGCCCAGCGCCAGCGCGACGCCGACCCCGGGCTCGGCGGCCCGGCCGGCGGCGTTCTGCAGCATCGACAGTTCCTCGGCGTCGACGGCGGCGTCCGGGAAGTCCCACCGCTCGGCGGTCACGCGCTCGCAGAACTCCGGACGGGCGCCCTGCTGGACCAGGCGCGCGAGCAGCGCCGACGCGAGCCGGCGCCGCTCCTCCGCGTCGAGCGATTCCACGGCCCGGTCCGGACCGACGCCGAGCCGGCGCACGAAGTCGGTCGCCGCGTCGGCGCGGCCGGAGAGGCCCACGTAGTACGGGTCGACGCTCCCGGCGACCGCCGCGGCGACCGACGGGCCGCGGAGGGTGAGGTCGCGGCGCTCGGTGAGGAGGCCCCGCCGCTCCGCCTCCGCGACCAGCGTCCGGTTGAGCCCGCGGAAGCCCCCCACGTGCTGGCGGTCGTGGATCGCGCCGGAGAGCGCCCACGGGACGTTGTCCCAGTTCTTCGGGTCGAGGAAGATCGTGAACAGCCAGGCGAGCGTCGCGGCGCACATCTCGCTCATCCCGTCGACCCCCCAGTCGAGGGGATTCACGAACGCCACGCGGTCCGTCGTCTCCGGGGGGGTCGGGGACCCGGGGTACGTGTGGTGGTCGAGGACGATCACCGGGTGCGGGTGGGCGGCGTACGCCTCGGCCCAGGAGGCGCCGGTGTCGGTGACGATCATCGGCCCCGGCGTCGCGCGGAGGAGCTCCTCGATCCGCGCCCGCTCGACGCCGAACAGCGCCGTCGCCTGGAAGTCGTAGCCGAGCCGGCGGAGGGCGCGGACGAGCGCGGAGGCCGCCCCGATGCCGTCCCCGTCGTAATGGTAGACGATCCGCCAGCGGCCCGGGTGCGCGAGGAGGAGCTCGCGGGCCCGCGAGAATTCCGTCCCGTAGCGCGGGTGGGCAACGAAGCTGTCCGGCCCCGAGGGCATCACTCCACCTGGAGCGCCGCCTCGGCCGCGGAGTACCGCCACCCGTCGGGCAGCTGGTGCCGGTCCCGATAGTACCGCACGAGCCGGCGGATCCGCGACTCGATGAGCGAGAGGCCCCGCCGGTTCGACTCGTCCCGCGGGTGCGTCGCGAGATGGCGCTGGAGCGTGACGACGCGGCGCAGGAGCGCGGTCAGGTCCTCCGGCAGCTCCGGTTTCACGCCGTGCGCGGCGAGGAGGGGGACGAGCCGCTGGCCGGTCGCGAGGCGGACCGACGGGACGCCGTAGGTGTCGCGGAGGACGGTGCCCACCTGGGCGCTCGACAGCCCGCCCCGCGCGAGCTGGACCGCGCGGTCGACGAGCTCGTCCGGCTCGGGGATCGCCCAGGTCGGTTTCGAGGCCGGGAACGGCCGGTCCGAGCCCGAGCGGCCCTTCCGGCCGGAGTGGATGCGCGACACCGACGAACGAGACAGGGGGGTCTATAAAGCGCTGGCGAAACGGACGGCGCGGAGCGGCTCAGGCGACGCGGTTGTCCGTCTTCACCGCCTCGGTGAGGAACTGCTTTCCCTGGGCGGTGATGCGGTACCGCTGGCTCGCGGCGCGCTGGCGCTGCCAGGAGAAATTCGCGTCCGCGCGGGTCTCGACCATCTTGTTCCGGAGCAGGAGACCGACCGCGAGCGGGACCTTCACCTGGCCCTGCTTCACGGCCCAGAAATCGACGAGCCGGCGCTCGATCTCCGCGAGCTCGAGCGCCTGGTCCTCCTCGCGCCCCTCGTAGTCGACCTCCGCCTGGTTCAACTGGCGGAGCACGGCGAGCAAGGTCGACCGGATCGGGTCCTGGCGGCTGTCGGTAGCTTGCGTGCCCGAACATACTTTGGCTCCCCCTACTTGAACCCGTCGGGACCCGCCCGGACGGGCGGCGGGGCGGGCGGGGGGCCACGCCGTTCCCGGCCGGCTCCGGCCCCCCGCGCCGGGCCGGTCCGGGCGCGCGC
>JASHRQ010000153.1 GCA_030037265.1 Thermoplasmata archaeon
CCCGCACCGGCGCGAGCCCCGCCCCGAGCGCCCGGAGCGCCTCCACGGCGTCCTGCCGGGCGCGGATCGCCGCCACGTCGGCGAGCGGGTTCCGGAGCCAGAAGGAGAGCGTGCGCCGGCCGGCCGAGCTGACG
Source organism: Thermoplasmata archaeon (assembly GCA_030037265.1). GTDB lineage: Archaea > Thermoplasmatota > Thermoplasmata > Lutacidiplasmatales > UBA184 > JAKIWV01. Next base: position 135 of record JASHRQ010000153.1, read on the forward strand.
GTCTCGTCGAGGACGCTCACCAGCGTCGGCCCGCCGGGCGAGTCCGGGTCCATCGGCTGCGACACCTCGAGGTGCCGGAGGCTCTTCGCGTCGAGCCGCATCCGGCGGCCCCGGCCGCCGAGGGCGACGCGCTCCACGTACGGCAGCACCCGCGGCTGCGTCGCCCGGAGGTAGCCGGCGAGCCGGACCAGCGCCTGCCGCTCCGGTCCCCCGGGGGCGTCCTCGCCCCGGAACGCCGGGGGCAGCTCGACGACCTCGGCCGCGGCGTCCGAGAGCTCGACGCGGGCGCGTGGGTACTCACGACGCACCGCGGCCGCCGTGGCGTCCGCGTCGTGGGCGGCGTGCAGCAGGATCTCGCTCGGGAGGAACGGCGCCAGCGCCTCGACGAGGCCGTCCCGGCCCGGCGCGGGCGCCCGGCCGCTGAACAGCTCGCCCGTCGTGACGTCGACGGCGGCGAACCCGCCGGGGCCGTCCGCGGGAAGCTCGGCGACGGCGAGGAAGTTGTGGTCCGGCCCCGGCAGGATCCGCTCGTCGAGCACCGTTCCCGGGGTCACCACCCGCGTGACCTCGCGGCGGACGAGCCCCTTCGCGAGCCGGGGGTCCTCGACCTGGTCGCACAGCGCGACCTTGAAGCCGCGCCGGAGGAGCCGCCCGACGTACCCCTCCACCGCGTGGTGCGGCACGCCGGCCATCGCGACGCGCTCGCCGCGACGGTCCGTCGCGCGGTGCGTGAGCGCGAGCTCGAGCTCCCGCGAGAGCGTCCGCGCGTCCTCCCCGTAGGTCTCGTAGAAGTCGCCCACCCGGAACAGCACCAGGTGGCCCGGATACCGGCTCTTCACGCCCTCGTACTGCTCCATCATCGGCGTCAGCGCGCCGGTCTCGGGCATGGAGGGGCTCGCGAGCGGCCCTCGCCTCTTAGCGGTTCCGGCGCGGGCCCGCGCCGGGCCGGGGACGGGGGGACGCTGAGGGGGAGATTTGAACTCCCGAGGCGTCGCCGCCACCAGCTTTCAAGGCTGGCGCCTTTCCGGGCTAGGCTACCTCAGCACCCGCCGCCGGGGAGCGGAAGCGGCTAGGCCCGTGATAAGCGTCGGGTCGGACCGGTGCCGGGTCCGGCGGGCAGGCGCCCCGGGCGATGCAGGTGCCGGGAGTTCCGCGGCCGGGGGTCGCCCCCGCCGTATCGAACCCGGGTGTTCAGCTTGGAAGGCTGATATCCTGCCATTAGATTACACCTGCATTCGGGCCGCCGGACGGGCCCGAGGGACGGCGTCGCCGCCTAAGCTTTTTGGGGCGCGGGGTGCCCGGCGTGCGGGGCCGAGAGGTCCAGGAGCGCCACGCGCTCCAGCACGAGCCCCTCCCACGCGGACGGGGCGACCGACTCCCGCTCGGCGCGCGACACGCCGAGCCGGTCGAGGAGCTCCTCCGTGGCCGCGCGCGGGTACGCCGAGTCGTCGGGCGCGAGGCCGAACGCCGCCAGGAGGTCCGCGGGCTCGCGGGGCCGCTCGGCGACGAGGACGAACTGCTCCGTGTCGGCCGCGACGCCGACCTTCGCGAGCGCGCGCGGCAGCTGGTCGTCGCCGGCCAGGTAGAGCGCGAGCTCCGCGCCCCGGTCGTGCAACCGCTCGCCTCCCTGGGCGCGCGCCCGGCCCATGTGCGCCCAGGCGGACAGGACGTGGCGCTCGCCCGCGACCCCGCGGGCGTCGAACAGCGCGACCAGGCCGTCCCCTTCCGCCGCGAACCGCCGGAGCGTCCCCACGACCGACCGGACGTCGAACGGCCCCGGGCCCCGTCGCGCCCCCACGATCCGCAGGGTCCGGGAGGGCGGGGGAGTATCGGGCGGCATGGACGGGGACCGGTCAGCTCTCCATGAAGCGGAGGAACTCCTCCTTGGTCATCGGGCGGAGCGCCTCGTTCTCGGCCCGCTCGCGGCCGATCGTCGAGGTCGGCGTCGGACCGTAGTCGTGCCCGGGGAGGACCACGACGGCGTCGGCCAGCGCGAGCACCTTCCCGTGGAGGCTGTCGTACATCGCGCCGGCGCCGACGGGTCCCGGGGGCGTGACGAAGCCGCAGGTGCCGACGAACAGCGTGTCGCCCGTCGCGACGTGCCCCTCGAACAGGTACAGGACGCTGTCCGGCGTGTGGCCGGGCGTGTGGACCACCGTCACCTTGAGACGCCCGGACTCGACCACGCTCCCGTCGTCGACGGCCACGTCCTGGTGGAGGTCGGCGAGCCGGTGCGCGACCACCTTCGCCCCCGTCCGGGCCCGCACGTCCGCGTTCCCGGCCCAGTGGTCCTGGTGGCTGTGGGTGTTCAGGATGTACTGGACCTTGACGCGGCGCTCGTCGATCGCCTCGAGCACCGGCTCGACCCCGTACGAGGGGTCGATGACGACCGCGGGGCCGCCCTCCCCGTCGTCGACGAGGTAGGTGAAGTTCTGGAGCGGCCCGACGAGGAACTGCCGGAGGTACACGGCCCCACGAGAGGGGCGGGCTATTTGACGCTGGAGCGGGTCAGATCGGGTCCGGGCCGTCGTCGGCGAGCCGGTTGCCCGTGACCGCGTCCAGGACGACCCGTCCCTCCGCGCTCTCGACGTACCAGTACGGGACGTGGAGCAGCACCGCCGGCCCGAACTGGAGGTCGTCCGGGCCCGGCGGGACCTTCCGGCGCTCGATGACGAGCGCGCCGTCGTGCTGCTCGCTGTGGTCGACGTTCACCGTGTGCCGGCGCCGGACCGCCTCGTCGGCGCGCCGCCGGGCGGTCTCCTCCGTCGTCGACGGCTCGAGCCGCTGGTGGGGTTCCTCCAGGTCGGCGACGAACTCGGGGTCTCGGTTCTCCCAGAACTCGACCCGGCCCGAGAGCGCGCTCACCGCGGCCAGGTGGTCCGTGACCGTACCGGCCCCGCCGTGGGGGGCGGGCGTCCGGACCCGGTAGGGGAACACGTAGAACGGCACGAGCCTCAGCGTGTAGCGGAATCCCTCCACCCCCGCGATCCGCTCGGCCTCCTCCCGGCCGAGCCGGGGACGGACCGTCCGCTCCCGGTCGGCGAAGGCGAGCGGCGGCGCGGTGACGGGCCCCGCGGGCTCGACCTCGCCCGACAGGACGGGGGCCCCCAGGAGCAGGATCTCGCCGAGCGCGGGGCCGAGCGTGTCGGGGATCAGCACCTCGAGGCCGTAGGTCGCCGCCTCGCCGCGGACCGCCTCTCCCGGGTCCTCGGCAAAGACGAGCGTCCGGCGGACGAAGTCGGGCGGGAGGTCCTCCGACACCTCGGCCAGGGGGGCGCCGGGCGCGGCGATGAACACCGCGCTCCGGTCCGCGCGGCGGATCGCGCGGAGCCCGTGGGGGCGGTCCTCGAGGTGGTATCCGGCCGCCATGAGGATGCGTCGAAGGAGCGGGCTCGCGCGGTCTCCGCTGGTCATCGACGCGAGGAATGCTCGGGCGGGGAATAAGAGCGTGATGTCCGCAATCGCAACCCGGGACGCGACCGCCCGGGTTCCGGCGCCCCCGCCCGCGGCCCACCGGGGCTCCGCCTGCAACCCAATGCTTTTAGCCGAACACCGGCTGAATCTCCCCCGACCGAGCGGGGAGGTCGTCGTGGCAGAGGCCATCACCTTGCGGGTCGCCGAGGCGTTCCAGCAGGACATCGGGCTCGGCACCGCCCGGCTCGACGTCAGCACGCGGCAGCGCCTCAAGGTGGGCGTCGGGGACGTGATCGAGATCCGCGGCCGCAAGACCACGGCGGCGGTCGTGAACCGCGCCCAGCAGGACGACGAGGGGAAGGGGATCGTCCGCATCGAGGCGGTCGTCCGGCGGAACGCCGGCGTGAGCATCGGCGACCGCGTGATGGTCCAGCGCGTCGACTGCCCGGTGGCGGAGACGATCACGATCGCGCCGATCTACTCCGGGTCCGCGAAGATGGAGCTCGGCCCCGGGCTCGAGGCGTTCGTCTCGAAGGCGCTCGCCCACCGGCCGTTCGTCCGGGGCGACGTGTTCGTCATCCCGGGCGTCTTCCTGATGGGCGGGTCGCTCCCGTTCATGGTCGTCTCGACGCAGCCGAAGGGGATCGTCCAGGTCGGCTCGCAGACGCTGATCACGATCAAGAGCGAGAGCGTCACCGAGACCGAGCTCACCGCCCCGCGCGTCGCCTACGAGGACATCGGCGGGCTCAAGGAGAAGCTGGGGCGCGTCCGCGAGATGATCGAGCTGCCGCTCAAGCACCCCGAGCTGTTCGACCGGCTCGCGATCTCGCCCCCGAAGGGGGTGCTCCTGTACGGGCCGCCCGGCACCGGCAAGACGCTCATCGCCAAGGCGGTCGCCAACGAGGCCGGGGCCCACTTCATCGGGATCCAGGGCCCCGAGATCATCTCGAAGTACTACGGCGAGAGCGAGAAGGAGCTCCGCGAGAAGTTCGAGGAGGCGGAGAAGAACGCCCCGTCGGTGATCTTCATCGACGAGCTCGACTCGATCGCGCCCCGTCGGGACGAGGTCGTGGGCGAGGTCGAGCGCCGGGTGGTCGCGCAGCTGCTCACGCTCATGGACGGCCTCTCCGGCCGCGGGAACGTCATCGTCATCGCGGCGACGAACCGCGAGGAGGCGATCGACCCCGCGCTCCGCCGCCCGGGCCGCTTCGACCGGGAGATCGAGATCGGGGTGCCGACCCAGGCCGGCCGGCTCGAGATCCTCCAGATCCACACCCGCGGCATGCCGATCGAGGGAAGCGAGCGGGACCGGGAGCGGATCCTCGCCGACCTCGCGACGCTCACCCACGGGTTCGTCGGGGCGGACCTGGCGGCGCTCGGCCGCGAGTCGGCGATGCGCGCGCTCCGCCGGTACCTCCCGGAGATCGACTTCGACAAGCCGATCCCGCTCCCGCTGCTCGAGCGGATGAAGGTCACCGAGAAGGACTTCCGCGAGGCGCTGAAGCAGATCGAGCCGTCCAGCCTCCGGGACGTCGCCGTCGAGATCCCGAGCACGCACTGGGAGGAGGTCGGCGGGCTCGACCGCGTGAAGCAGGAGCTCCGCGAGTCCGTCGAGCTGCCGTTCCGCAACCCGCAGGTGTACGCCCACCTCGGCATCGAGCCGGTCCGCGGCATCCTCCTGTACGGCCCGCCGGGGGTCGGGAAGACCCTCCTCGCGAAGGCGGCGGCGACGGAGAGCCAGGCGAACTTCATCTCCGTGAAGGGCCCGGAGATCATGTCGAAGTGGGTCGGGGAGAGCGAGAAGGCGATCCGGGTGATCTTCAAGAAGGCCCGGCAGGCCTCTCCCTCGATCGTCTTCATCGACGAGATCGACGCGATCGCCCCGCGGCGGGGCCTCCAGACGTCGAGCGGCGTCACCGAGCGGATCGTGAACCAGCTGCTCACCTCCATCGACGGGCTCGAGTCGCTCGAGCGCGTGCTCGTCCTCGCGGCGACGAACCGGCCGGACATCCTCGACGAGGCGCTCCTCCGGACCGGGCGGTTCGACCGGCTCCTGTACGTCGAGCCGCCGAACGCCGTCGGGCGGCTCGAGGTGCTGAAGGTCCACACGCGGAAGATGCCGCTCCAGGAGGTCGACCTCCCGGAGCTCGCCCAGCGCACCGACGGGTTCGTGGGGAGCGACCTCGCGGCGCTCTGCCGGGAGGCGGGGCTCGTCGCGATCCGCGAGAGCCTCGCCGCCCGCAAGGTGACGCGCCACCACTTCGACGAGGCGCTGAAGCTCGTCCGTCCGTCGGTCGACGCCGAGACGCTCCGGTTCTACGAGGAGTTCAGCCGCCAGCTGATGCGCGAGCGCGTCGGGAAGCGGAAGGAAGAGGCCGTCCAGGCGATCTACCGGTAGCTCCGGAGCGTCCTGCGTCGGCTCCGGACGCGTCGAGGTGCGACGTGCCGTTTTTCGCCGGGCAAGCTATATGTAATGGGGCTGGGTTCGCGCCCGAGTCTCGGCGGAAAAGCGTCCGAGCCGGGTAGAGTGGAACAGGTATGGGTGACAGGCGACCGCCGCGTTCGCGGCACGCCTTGTTCGCGTTCGTCGTGGTTCTGTTGGCCGCGTCGGTGCTGACGAACCTCCCGGGCGCGCGGGCGGCGACCCCGAACTACCAGATCACGGGCCAGGTGCTGCAGCCGAACGGGTTTGGCATCCCCAGCAACTTCACGGTCCAGCTGATCTCGGGCGGCACCCACGCGGTCTACACCACGAAGACCGGCGCGAAGGGCTCGTTCACCTTCGACGCCGCGAACACCAACGGCACGCTCGCGCCGGGCTGGTGGGGCCTCGACGTCCAGCCGCAGGGCTCGGTCCAGTCGAGCACCTGCCCGCCGGGCGGCCTCGGCGAGTGCGCGGTGATCCCGGCGAACTCGACCCCGCAGTACGAGTTCGAGAGCGCGACCCTCCTCACCACCACGAACTCGCGCCTCATCACCGGCGTCACCGTCGTCGGGTTCTCGACGAACGTGACCGCCCGCGTGCTGCTCGCCGGTAACGTCGTCGCGGGCGCGACGGTGGAGGTCATCTCCCCGCGCGTCCCCGGCATCGCGCTATCGGAGAACACGACCAACAAGACCGGCTACACGACCTTCGAGGCGCCGGCCGGCAACTGGCTCCTGTACACCGTCGCGCCCGGGAGCCCGAGCCAGTTCAACTACACGAACGTCACGATCCCGTCCTCCGGGGTGTTCCCCCAGACGATCAACATCGGGAACTACCTCGTCTACGGCTCGATCTCGAGCACCGCGGGCGGCCTGGTGTCGAACGGCTTCAACGCGACGCTCATCGACACGACGGCGGGCCGCTCGTACGCGACGTACTCGCAGTACGACTCGGTCGGCTACTCGTACGCCGTCGGCTCGTACCCGTCCAACTTCGTGGGCCCCGGGACCGAGACGTTCGACCTCGTGGTCGCGCCGATCGGGTACGCCCCGGGCTTCATCTCGCTGAGCGTCTCCCCGTCCGACCCGTCGGGCGTCAGCTCGGTCCCCCACAACATCGACGTGAACCCGATCGCGCCGCCGGCGGTCTACAACACGACGCTCAACTTCGCCTCCGGCCCGACCGGCGCCAGCTTCGGGCTGCTGAACGTCACGACCGTCGAGACGATCGGCAACTACTCGGTCCTCCCCGAGCTCCAGAACGCGAGCGTGGGCCAGCTGTGGGCGCAGCTCGCGCTCGACTTCGACCACGACCTCACGATCCCGGGCGCGACGGTCTCCGGGGCGGTCCTCCCGTGGCTCGAGGACCAGGGGCCGTTCTTCCCGGCCGGCCAGAACCAGGCGACGATCAACGGGACCGGATTCGGCCAGCCGACGAACTACACCGCGGTCGCGTCGGTGACCGGGACCGCGCTGTCGAGCTACGGCCTCACGTCGCCGAACGGACTCTCCGTGGTCAACTACCAGAACTACAACGTGACGGCGGCGCTGCCGAAGAGCGGCACGGGGCCGAAGTACACGATCTCCTTCCAGTTCCGGCACCCGACGAACGAGCAGTCGATCAACTACACCGTGGTCCTGCCGAAGGGGTACGCGCTCCAGGCGGACACCGCGGCGCCGGCGAACTCGAAGCTCGTCCCCGCCGGGCCGGACAACACCTGGACGAAGTTCTACCTGGACTCGCTCCCGTCGAGCTCGGCGTACGGGACGGCGAGCTTCACCGTCGTGAAGTACGGGAACATCTCGGCGCGGGTCAACGTCACGGCGCAGTCGTTCACGTTCTCGTCGAAGAACGTCCTCAACGTCTCGCGGACCAACTACACCGTCGTGGTCGGCGTCGGGCAGAACACGACGTTCTCGGCGCTCAACACGACGTACCCCGCCGGGACGAACGGCTCGCTGTTCCGGTGGAACTTCGGCGACAGCTCCCCGCTCAACGTGACGTCCCAGCCGACGACCTACCACACCTACACGGGGGCGGGGAAGTACTCGGCCACGCTCAACGTCACGTCCTCGGGCGGGCTCACGAACCAGATCACCTTCACGGTCTACGTGGGGAGCGAACCCCCGACGGCGGTGATCGACGGCAATTGGACCGCCGCGCAGAACCAATCCGTCGGCGGGCATCAGTACCTCATCGTGAACTGGTCGACGCCGATCCAGTTCAACATCACCGGAAGCACCGCGCCGCTCTACCCCGGCGCCCCGGTCCAGGGCGTGATCTCGACGGCCGTCTGGAACGTCTCGAGCTACAACTACAGCTCGGTGACGAACTACTCGTGGTCCGCGGGAGCGAACTCGAGCACGCCGTTCACCTACAGCTTCCTGGGGGCGGGCCACTACCTCCTGAACGGCACCGGCGCGTTCGTCTCGGTGCCGTTCAAGGGCTGGCAGTACAACGTCACGCTCACGATCTGGAACGGCCAGGGCCAGGAGTCGAACATTTCGCTCACCGTCCTCGTGCGCGACACCGAGAAGCCGGTGGCGTCGATCGAGGTGCTGAACGCCAATTACCAGCCGGTCCCCTCGGCCGGCGTCACCGAAGGCTCCAACGGCACGGTGCTGCTCCGGCTCACCGGCCGGAACTCGAGCGACCCGCACAACGGGACGATCGCCGCCTACGGCTGGGTGGTCTCGAACTCCGGCAACAGCTCCTTCGTGAACCTCACGTTCGCGACGGAGGCGCAGAGCTTCTGGTTCCGACCCCAGAACGACTCGTACCTCCTGAACCTCACGGTGACGGACCTCGCGGGGAACAAGAACTACACCACGTACTCCCTCACCGTCGCCTACAACAAGACGATCCGGCCGATCCTGACGGTCACGAACCTGACCGTCGAGGCGTCCACCTCGTCGCTCACCACGGGCACCACCTACACGGCCTGGGTCAACGTGACCAACACCGGCGGCTCGCTCTCGAAGGCCGAGGCGGTCTCGGTCCTCTTCTCGCTCTCGGTCCAGTCGAGCTCGACGACGGGGAAGCCGATCGCCGGCACCCCGGCGTCGGTGGTGTTCTACAACGTGACGAACGGCGCCGTGAACACCTCGGCGCCGATCTCCGGGCCGATCCGTCTCGCCTACAACCAGACGGTCCGCGCGCAGATCCGCTGGACGCCGGCGCGGCTCGGGAATCTGTGGCTGTGGGTGAACGCGTCGTGCGCCAACCAGTACGCGGCGCAGGGGCCGAACCTGGCGCACGTGGCGGTCACCATCGGGCAGAACCCGGTCGTCGAGGCCGAGCAGTACGGCGCGATCGCCGCGGCCGCGATCATCGTCATCGTCGCCCTCGTCTGGATCTACCGCCGCCGGCGGCGCGCGGCGAACGCCCCGCGGGGCGGCGGTCGGCTCGAGCGCGGCGGCGCGAAGAAGTCCTCGGACGAGGACGAAGACGACGCGGACGGGGACGAGTCGGACTCGAAGACCTAGCGCCGGGGGCGCGCGCCGCCCCCGCCCTCAGCCGTACGGGCCGACGTCGTCGAGCAGGTCCACGTGGGTGAGGATCATCCGGCGGCAGCAGTAGCGCCGGAGCCCGAGCGCGTCCAGCACCGGCCCCGGCGCCTCCCCGCGCGCGGTCCGTTCGCGGAACTCGTCCCAGTGCTGGCCGATCACGGCCCCGCAGGTGAAACAGCGGACCGGCACCATGAGCGTCATCGACGACCCCCCGCCCTCACCGGTACGACTTCTGCCGGCGCTTCCGGGCGCCGCGGCCGCCGGGCCGCTTCGGGAGCTTCCGGCGCGGGTCGTTCACGACCAGGCTCCGGTCGTAGCGCCGGAACGTGTCCTGCAGCTGGCCGTCCTTGAACCACTTCACGAGCCCGCGCGCGACGGCGGTCCGCGCGGCGTCCGCCTGCCCGGAGAGCCCGCCGCCCCCCACCTGGATGTCGATGTCGATCCCCTTCCACCGGTCCCCGAGCATGAGGATCGGCTCCGAGATCTTCTCGCGCGCGGCCGCCGGCTCGTACACCTCGAGCGGGAGCCGGTTGACCCGGACCCGCCCGATCCCGCGGGTGAACGCGGCCCGCGCGTGCGCCGTCTTCCGCTTGCCGGTGGCGACCACGGGCGGCGCGGCCCTCGGACTCACAGCCGGGCCCCCAGCAGCCGGGAGATCTCCCCGAGCGTGAGCGGCGGGCGGAGCGACGGGGTGGGCCGGGCCTCCGGGAGCGAGACGGCGGCCGTGCCCGCGAGCGCCGCGGGGACGCCGATGTGCACCGTGAGCCGGCGGTACGCGGACCGGCCCCGGGTCTTGAGGTGCGGCAGCATGCCGCGGACGGCCCGTCGGAAGATGCGGTCCGGATACCGGGGGAAGTGCGGTCCGCTGCGCACGGAGCCGCGGGCCCGATGCGCCCGGTACGTCTCGAGCACGGACGCCCGGGAACCGGTCACGACCGCCCGCTCGGCGCGCACGACGACCACGGCATCGCCCGCCAGGAGCCGCTGCGCGATGAGGTTCGCGGCCCGGCCCAGGACCAGACCGGAGGCGTCGATGACGACCGGCCCGGGCTCTGGCGCCGCCGCGCCGGTGGCGGCGGGGGCCGCCGGGGCGGTGGCGGAGGCGCCCGCAGGGGCGGCTGGCGGGGACGAAGCCTTCGGGTCAGGCAAGGAGCCTCACCCCCTTCCCGTCGGGATGGCTCGCGAGCAGCTCGGGAATCGAGAGCGCCTGCCCGCCCGCCTCCCGGATCTTCGACCGGGCCCCGGCGGAGTAGGCGGCCGCCGCCACGGTGACGGGCTTCGTGATCCGGCCCTCCGCGAGCAGCTTCCCCGCGACGACCACCGTCTCCTGGGCCGCGGCGAGGCGCTCCAGCTGGCCCACGTTGAGGGGCCCGACCTGGTGGCGGGGACGGTTGAGCCGCTCGGCGACGGCGCCCCAGACCGGCGCCCGGTGCGTCCGGGCGGCGCGGCGAAGCTCGACCAGTACACGGACGAGCTCCGAATTCTGCTTGTGAATGTCGAGCGACATGCCGGGGCGCCGCACGACCCGGGTGTCCGATATAAGCGTTGCCGCGCCGATTTCTCGAGGAGGCGCGGGGCGGCGCCGCCGGCGCACCCGCCCGTCCGCACGGTCGAGAAAGCGGATGCGCGTCCCGAACAACGATTAAATAGCGACCCCCGCCATCTCGCGCCGAGGACCCTCCTCATGCGGAAATTCCTGACCGAGCTCCGGGGCAAGACCGTGATGACCAACGATGGCCAGATCCTGGGCGCCATCGAGAACTTCGTCATCGACACGTCGAACGGCGGCATCGCCCACGTGCTCGTCACCGCCAGCGAGGATGTCGAGTCCCGACTGTTCCAGACCGACGCGTCGGGCCGGCTCGTGCTCCCCTTCAAGAGCATGCGCGCGGTCAAGGACGTCGTCGTGATGGACCTTGGCAAGTAGCGGCGGACCGACCCCTTCCTTCGTCTCGATCGTCATCACCGTCCGCAACGAGGCCCCGTACCTCGCCGACCTGCTCGACAGCCTGGTCCCGCAGGAGCCGCCCGCGGAGATCGTGCTCGTCGACGCCCTCAGCCGGGACCCGACCTTCGCGATCGCCCAGCGATACGCGGCGAAGTTCCCCGACCGGATCCGGGCCGTCCAGCACTCCGGCTCCCGCGGGATCGGCCGGAACGTCGGGGCCGCCCTCGCCCGGGGCGAGTTCGTCGCGTTCATCGACGGCGACTGCGTCGCCGACTCCCGCTGGCTCTCCCGGCTCCGGGAGGCGGTGCGCTCCTCCGACGTCGCGGCCGGCCGGACCGTCGCCCTCGGGCGGCCCGCCTTCGCCCGCCTCGAGCGGGTGGAGCTATACGAGGGGGGCAGCGACGTGACGCACCCGTCGTGCAACCTCATCTACCGCCGGTCGCTGTTCCTCAAGCTCGGCGGGTTCGACCCCCGGTTCATCACCGCGGAGGACATCGACCTCAACCTCCGCGCGGTCAGCTCCGGCGCCCGGATCCCGCGGGTGCCGGAAGCGATCGTCTACCACCGGATGCGGCCGACGCTCGTCCGGTTCCTGTACCAGGCGTTCTGGAACGGCTACGGGCGGAAGCAGCTCACGGAGAAGCACGGCTCCCTCTGGGGGAACTACCGGATCCGCCGCCTGCTCGAAGGGCAGCGCACCGTGCTCGCCTGGGCGCGGCTCGTCGCCGCGCTCGCCGGCTACTGCTCGCGCGTGGTGAGCGGCGCCGGGCACCGGCTCACCGCGGCGACCCCGCCGATGGCCGGCCTCGACCCCGCGGAGACAGCCGCCGCCCCCGACGCCGGGTAGGGGCCGTGCCGTCCCGACGACCGGGACGCGGTCGGACTAGCGCTCGGGCTTCCACGCCCGGTGGACGTCCTTCTCCACCGCCTCGCGGAGCGTCGACAGCTCCTCCCACCGGTCGAGGGTGTCGATCGAGTCCTTGAGCGCCCGCAGGCAGTCGATGCAGACCCAGCGGACGCCGACCTTGCGCATCGGCTTCTGCCGGTAGAAGATCCGCTCGCACAGGAAGCAGACGCGCATCTCCTGCGTCTGGCGCTCGACGTACGTCTCGTACCGCTTCCCCTCGGCCAGGTGGCGGAGGAGCTGCCGCCGCCCCGGAGCTCCGCGCTCGACCGGAGGAGCGGACGACTCCTCCACGGCCTCCCCGAACCGGAGCCGTCGACCGACGGGCCTAGCCCGTCTTCACGAGCTCGGCGACCCTCGTGACCTCGGTCAGCACCTTCGCGGTGTCGACCCCCTGGTCGACGACGGCCACCAGGAGCGCCTTCTTGCCGCTCCCGACGATGATCGTCTTCGAGTCGTTCCCCTCGATGACGATCTTCTCCGGGGGGGACCGGTTCAGCTCGGTGTTCGCCGTCGCCGCGGCGCCGAGGATCGTGGCGCACATGATCGCGAACGTCTCGGTGTACACCCCCGCCGGCACGTCGGCGTACAGGACGAGCCCGTCGCGGGAGACGAGCGCCGTCGCGAGCGCGCCGATCTTCGCCTTGAGGTCGCGGATGACCGCCCCGACGTTCCCCGTTGCCATCATGCTACCCGGTAGCTCCTACATCTCCTCGATACGAAACCGGCATTCCGGCTGGTTCTGACTCGCGCACGCCTCTTCTGTGCATTTAACGCGGGTCCCTTTAAAACGTTCGTACAGCTCGCGGAGGATCCCCCGGAGCCGGTGGCAGGTCGGGATGTCGCTCCCCGGGACGACCTCGATCGACCCCTTCACCACGACCTCCTGGTCGCGGAAGACGACGCTCTCGATCCAGCCGCGCTCCTTCAGCACCTCCGCCGCCCGGTCGTGGAAGTGGGCGCGGTCCTTGAGCGCCTCTTCGGCCATGTCCGAGCCGACGACGGACCCCTCGCGGAAGAACAGCCCGTGGCAGGCGTGCGACATGACCCCCTCGTACAGGTCGTTCACCTTGTGGAGCTCGGCCTGGTTGAGCTTCACATAACGCATCGGAGGCATCGGGACGCGAGGGGACCCTTCGGGCGGGTATATAGGCTTGCTTCGCGCCGGGTCGCCCGGCGCCCTCCGCCCCGGACCGGCGTTCACGGGTCGTCCTCCGGCTCCTCGGGCGCCCCCGCGATCGGCCCGGCCGGGCCCGGGGCGCCCCCCTCGGCGCCCGGCTGGTCGAGCCAGCCCGGGAGCTCGGCGAGCGAGCGGATCCTCGCGCCCTCCACCCGGTGCCACCAGTCGTTCCGGTCGAGCAGCAGCCCGACGAGCCCCGCGCGCGCCGCCGCGCGCGCGTCGCTCCAGAACAGGTCCCCCACGAACACCGCGGCCCCCCGCGCCACGCCGAGGCGGTCGCACGCGGAGCGGAACGCCTCCGGCGACGGCGGCCGCGCCTCCTCCGGCGCCTCGCCCACCACCGTCGGGAGGAACTCCGCGAGCCGGAGGCGGGCGAGCGTGGACCGCGTCCGGTCGCCCGCCTCGGTCGCGAGGACCGCCATCGGGACCCCCCGGGCGCGCAGCGCCTCCAGGCACGGCCGGACGTCGGCGTAGGCCGGCTCCGCGTCCGGGAACCGGGGGAACCGGGCGACCACCGCCTCGACCTCCTCGTCCGGGAGCGTGCGGTCGGCGAGGGCCCGCAGCATCGCCCGCAGCGCGTCGTGGTAGGCGGCCTCGTCGGCCGGGCCCTCGGCGCCGACGAGCCCCCGCCAGCGCCGGCGGTCCCACGCCCGCAGCGACGACCGGATCGCCGCCCGAGCGTGCCGCTCGTTGAGGAGCGGGCCCTGGGGATGCCAGGCCCACTGCCATCGGGCGACCGTGTGGCGCGGCACGAGCGTGTCGTCGAGGTCCCAGAGGACCGCGCGATGGGAGGAGTCGGGGGTCACGGTCGAACCGGTCCTACCGGTGGCCCGCCTTCTGGAGCTGGAGGAGGTCCTCCGTCGAGACCTTCTCGCCCTTCTTGAGCCGCGCGAGGAAATCCTCCTCCCGGGCCGGCTCCGCCGGCTCGCCCGCCTCGAGGGGGACCCGGCCGCCGCGCGCCGCGTGGAGGAGCTTCTCGATGTCCCGGACCTCCTCGATCGCCGCGATGTGGGCCCGGTGCTCCTCGTCGGCCTGGCCCTTCACCTCGAGGAGCTTCGCCTGGACCTCGTCCGCCTTCCGGCGGAGCTCGTCGACCTGCTCGTACAGGAGCACCATCGCCTCGTGCTCCTTCTGGGCCGCCTCGGCGAGCGCGCCGACCTGGGCGTGGTGGTCCTCGGCCTCGGTGCGCGCCTCGGCGAGGTCGGCGAGCACCTGGTTGATCGCCGGGTCCTGCCGGAGCTGCTCGTCCTGCTCCTTCACCTGCTGCTCGAGCCGCTGCATCTCGGCGATGAGCCGCTTCTCCTGCTCGCCGGTGAGCGCGCTCGTCATGTGGCGGAACTCGAGCTCCTTGAGGTCCTTCTTGAGCTTCCAGGTCGGGACCGCCCCCGGGCGGGGCGCCTGCGCCCGTCGCAGCTCCTGGAGCCGGTCGGACAGCTCCTGCAGCCGCCGGTTCCCCTCGTCGCGGAGCCGCTTCTCCTCCTTCACCTGCTCGTTGAGCTCGTCGCGGTGCCGTCGGTGCCCCTGGGCCTCCGAGCTCTTGTCGCGGAGCTCGTCGATGATCTGGGCCCGCTGCTCCGCCCAGTTCCGGGCGTCGGCGTTGAGCCGGTCCCGGCTCGCCCGGTGCTCGTCCGCGTGGAGGTTCGATTCCGCGCGCTTCCGTTCGAGTTCCTCGATGGCGTCGGCCAAGGGTCACCTTCCCGCGTCGAGAAGTGGTACGGGGATGCCGTTCGACAGGTGGGCTCGATTTAAGGTCTTCCTCCGAGGGCGGCGCGCCGGCGACGGACCCGCCGTCGCGCGGCCCGCCGGCCGGTCCGCGGCCCCGCCGCGCGCGCCGGCGATTCCTGTCCCGCGTCAAGCTAAAGACACCCCCTTCACTCTTCGCCGCGTGGACGAGGTCGGACGCATCTTCGGGGATGTGGGGCTGGGGCAGTTCCAGCTCAGCCTCAACCGCCCGGTCGAGCGGGGGGAGTACCTCACCGTCGACGACGAGATGAACGGCCACGTGCTCTGCCAGCTCGACGACCTCCGCCGGAAGAGCGACCTCGACCTGGAGCGCGCCGACGCGCTCGGACGCGGCGCCGACACGCCGATCCACGAGAACCTGATCGGGATCGCCCGGATCATCGGGTTCCACGACTCCGGCGGTCCGGTCCGCGTCCCGACGATCCCGTTCCGCCCGGGGGCGAAGGTGTTCCGCGCCGACGAGGGGCTCATCGCCGACGTGCTGGGCCTCAAGAAGCACGCCAACTCCGGCGCCTACGTGGGGCTGCTCCGGGGGCACGACCTCCGCATCGAGCTCGACATCAACACGCTGTTCCAGCGGCACATGTCGGTCCTCGCGAAGACCGGCGGGGGGAAGAGCTACCTCCTGGGGGTGATCGTCGAGGAGCTCCTGCGCCACAAGGTGACGTGCGTCATCATCGACCCGCACGGCGAGTACGGGTCGCTCCGGTTCGCCGCCGAGAAGAACGGGCACCACCAGCGGTTCGGCGTCGAGTCGCAGGGGTTCGCCTCGCGGGTGCTCGAGTTCTCCCCCGACGTGACGCTCAACACGAGCGCGAAGCCGCTCACCTTCTCGCTCCGCCACCTGGACCCGCGCGACCTGCTCGTCTTCATGGGGCTCACGAACGTGAAGAACTTCCTCGGCCCGCTGAAGAAGCTCCTCGAGGAGGTCGGGGCGTCGACCCCGGACTACTCGGTGAAGGACCTGATCCGCGCGGCGGAGCGCGGCGAGGGGGCGCTGTTCGAGACGCTCCACGAGCGGCTCGAGTACGTCGACCAGACGAAGCTGCTCGCGCCCCAGGGGACGAGCCTCACCGAGCTGGTCGTCGAGGGGAAGGCGAGCCTCGTGAACCTGCGCGGGGTCGCCCCGGACGTTCAGGAGCTGGTCGTCGCGCGGATCGCGACGACGCTGTTCGAGAACCGGAAGAAGCAGAAGATCCCGCCGCTGTTCCTCGTGATCGAGGAGGCGCACAACTTCGCCCCGCAGCAGGGGACGGCCGCCTGCTCGCGGATCCTGAAGAACATCGCGAGCGAGGGCCGGAAGTTCGGCCTCGGCCTCTGCGTGGTCACCCAGCGGGCGGCGCGCATCGACAAGAGCGTGCTGTCGCAGTGCAACACGCAGCTCATCCTCCAGGTGACGAACCCGCTGGACCTGAAGGCGATCGCCCAGTCGATCGAGGGGCTCACCCCCGGGATGACGGAGATGATCCAGGGACTCCCCGTCGGCACCGCCCTCGTCACGGGGGGCGGCTACCACACCCCGCTGTTCTGCGAGGTCCGGCCCCGGTCGACCCGGCACGGCGGCGAGAGCGTGCGGGTCGTGCCGAACTGAGCCGGCGGGCGGGGGCCGCGCCCCCCACGCGCTACCGGGCCGCGCCCTGCAGGTAGCGGGTGACGAGCCGCACGCCGAACGCGGTCGCCCCGCGGTTGAGGTACGACGCGACGAACCGCGCCGTCGACGGCTCGGTCCACGCCGGGCCGGCGATGTCGAGGTGCGCCCACGCGGTCTTCCCGACGAACGTCTCCAGGAACGCCGCGGCGGTGAGCGCGCCCGCCTCGCGGAGCTCGGTCGAGTTCCGCACGTCGCCCACCTCGCTCTTCACCATCTCGCGGTGGGTGTCGGTGAGCGGGAGCCGCCAGACCGACTCGCCGGTCGCCCGGCTCGCCTCCACGATCCCCTGGGCGAGCGCCTCGTCGTTCGCGAACAGGCCCGCGATGTCCGGCCCCAGCGCGACGACGCACGCCCCGGTGAGCGTCGCGAGGTCGATCACCTCGTCGGGCCGGTACCGCTCGACGACGTAGCCGAGCGCGTCGGACAGCACCACCCGGCCCTCGGCGTCGGTGTTCAGCACCTCGATCGTCTTCCCCGAGTGGGTCCGGACGACGTCCCCCGGCCGGTACGCGGACGGCCCCGGCAGGTTCTCGGCGCACGCCATCACGCCGATGACGCGCGGCGGCACCTTGAGCGTCGCCGCGGCCCGGACGATCCCGAGCACCGCCACGGCGCCGGACTTGTCGAACTTCATGAGCGACATCCCGGCGGCCGGCTTGATCGAGAGGCCGCCGGAGTCGAAGGTGATCCCCTTCCCGACGACGGCGACGGTCTTGCCGCTCCGGGCGCCGCCCGCGTACTCGAGCACGATGAGCCGCGGCGGGTGCGAGCTCCCCCCGCCGACCCCGAGGATCCCGCCGCACTGCATCTCGGCGAGCTTCTTCTCGTCGAACACCGTCACCTTGAGCCCGAGCTCCTTGCCGAGCTCGCGCGCCTGCTCGGCGAGCCACTCCGGCGTCGCGGTGTCGGCGGGCACGTTCGCGACGTCCCGCGTCCAGAGGACCGTCTCGTCGAGCGCCTCCTCCTGCTCCATCGCCTTGCGGAGCGGCGCCTCCTCGCGGGCGAACTCGTCGCCCAGGAACACGGTGGTCTCCTCGACGACCCCCTCGTGGGCGCTCTTGTAGCGCAGGAACTCGTAGCTCCCGAGCGACGCCCCGTCGACGATCGCGCGGACCGCCGCCTCGGGCGGGCACTGCTCGGAGACGAACGCGGCGAGCTTGAACCCGAGCGTCCGGGCCCCCCGGCCCTTCAGCGCCCGGACGGCCTCGGCGGCGGCGTTGCGCACCGTCTCGGCGTCGACCCCCGTCCGCGGGCCGAGCCCCACGAGCAGGAGGCGCCCCTTGCCGTCCGGCCGGTGGAAGGTCGTGATCTCCTTCCGCTTCCCCCGGATCTCGCGGTGGTCCCAGCTGGCCGAGAGGAGCTTCCCGTACGCCTGGTCCTCGCGGGCGAGCGCCCGCGGGAAGGCGTCCTCCTTCTCCGCGCGGCCCGGGAGCCCCACGGCGATCGCGTCGACGTTCCCCTGCGCGGCCTCCCGCCGGTCCAGTGCGAATCGCATCCGATCCCCACGCCGGGGACCCGGAGGCGACCTAGAAGCCGCTCGCGCGAATCTTCTGCCGGTCGATCCGGATGCCCGCGGGCGTGAGGCAGATGAGGTTCTTAGAGATGCCGGCCACGTCGCCGCCGATGTCCTTCGCGACGTTCTTCAGGTCGGAGCTCATGCGCTTCAGCGACATCTGGTCGCCGGAGATCGACGTGTAGTCGATCAGCACGATATCCCCCTGGTAGGCGTGCTTCGTCGCGTTGTGGACGTCGTCGAACCGGATGATGTCGGCCATCCGGACGGTCCCCCGCGCGCCGCCCAGCCCCTCCGCCTCGTCCTCGAACTCCATCGCGCCCAGGTCGAGGAACGTGCCTTCTTCCAGCGTCTCGTCGCCGTGGTGCCGCCTGAGTATGCCGCTCCGCTTCATCATGCCCGGTGCTCCGGTGCCGTCGGGGTTCGAGAGGCGGGGTACCGCTTTTAAGCCTGCCGTTCGACTCGGTGGAGCCGGCGGCCGGGGGCGACGTACCAGAGCCGGTCCCCGTCGACGGCGACCGCTCCCGCCCCGTCCGGCCCCGCCGGCGGCGCGCCGACCACGGGAGCCCAGTCGCCGCGCCCGGGGTGGAGCCCCTCGAGCGCCCCCTCCGCCGACCGGCGCCACCGGACGTCG
>JASHRQ010000154.1 GCA_030037265.1 Thermoplasmata archaeon
CGCGGACGCCGAACCGGGAGAGCCCGCCGCCGACCAGCGCGACCCGCCGGCGCGCGCTCATCGGCGCTCCCCGTCCCGCAGCTCGGCCGCCACCCGGTCGGCCGCGCCGGAGGTGGAGGTGGTCCCCCCCTGGTCGTACGTCCGGGCGCTCCCGGCCGCGAGGACCCGGGCGACGGCCCGCTCGAGCCGGTCCGCCTGGACCCCGAGCCGGGCGTCGGCGTGCTTCTCCCCGAGCCAGCGCAGCATCATCTCGATCGCGAAGAACGTCGCGAACGGGTTCGTCTCGTTCTTCCCCGCGTGCTTCGGGGAGGAGCCGTGGACCGGCTCGAACATCGCGTGGTCGCTCCCGATGTTCCCGCCGGCGGCGAATCCCATGCCGCCCTGGAGGACCGCCGCGAGGTCGGTGACGATGTCGCCGAACATGTTCGTCGTCACGACGACGTCGTAGTGCGCCGGGTCGCGGACGAGCGACTGGGTGAACGCGTCGACGTAGGTCGACTCGCGCTCCACCTCGGGATAGCCGGCGCCCACCTCGTCGAACACCTCGCGGAAGAACTGGCAGCCCCGGAGCACGTTCGCCTTGTCGACGCAGGTGACCCGCTTCGCGCCGTCCTCCGGCGCGCCGCGGGCGCGGCGACGGGCGAGCTCGAACGCGTGGCGGATCACCCGCTCGGACCCCTTCCGCGTGATCACGCGCGTGTCGACGGCGAGCTCGGTGCTCCCGCCGCGCGACAGCGCGCCGTGGATCGGCGCGTAGAGCCCCTCGGTGTTCTCCCGGATGATCACGAGGTCGACCTGGTCGGGCGTCCACACCTCCTTCCAGAGGCCGCCCACGCGGTGGCGGACCCCCGGGTAGAGCCGGCACGGCCGGACGTTCGCGAAGAGGTCGAGGCCGAAGCGCAGCCCGAACACGAGCCCCGCGCCCGCGATGTCCCCGTTCGGGAGCGACACGCCGGGCCAGCCGACGGCGCCGAGCAGCACCGCGTCGGCCGCGCGCGCGGCGGCTTCCGACTCGGGCTCCCACTCGCGGCCGTGGTCCCGGTAGTACATCGCGCCGCCCGGATACTCCGCGGTCCGCCACGGCGCGGGTCCGCCCTCGGCGAGCGCGTCCAGGACCCGGAGCCCGGCGCGCACGACCTCCGGCCCCGTGCCGTCGCCGGGAAGTACGGCGATCCGGTACCCCGCCTCGCTCATCGTCCCGAGGGAGCCGCGGCGGCCCGGAGTTCGCGCTTCACTTTCTCCACGAGCCCCCCGGCCTCGAGGAGCTCCAGGAGGTGCGACGGGATCGGCGGGAAGGTGACCTGCGCACCGGTCCGCAGGTTGGCGATCCGCCCCTCCCGGAGCTCGACCCGTGCGGTGTCGCCGGGGGAGAACGCGGCGCGGACCCCCGGCGCCTCGATCGTCGGGACGCCCAGGTTGATGGCGTTCCGATAGAAGATCCGGGCGAAACTGTCGGCGACGATCGCCCCGACGCCGATCGCGCGGAGCGCCTGCGGGGCGTGCTCCCGGCTCGACCCGCAGCCCAGGTTCACCCCCGCGACGATGATGTCGCCCGCCTTCGCCGCCCCCGCGAACTCCGGGAGCGCGATCTCGAAGACGTGCTTCTTGAGCTCGTTCGGGTCGATCACGGTGAGGTACTTCCCGCTGATGATCTGGTCGGTGTCGACGTCGTCGCCGAGCGTCCAGACCCGGCCCTCGAGGACGTCCCGCATCGCCGCCCCTACAGGAACTCGCGCGGGTCCGCGAGCTCGCCCCGGACCGCCGCGGCCACCGTCGCCGCGGGCGACAGGAGGTAGATCCGCGCGTCCTTCGCCCCCATCCGTCCCGGGAAGTTCCGGTTCGACGAGGAGGCGCACACCTCGCCCGGCGCGAGGATCCCCATGTTCCCGCCGAAGCAGGCCGAGCAGCTCGAGTTGGTGAACACCGCCCCCGCGTCGGTGAAGACGTCGATGAGTCCCTCGTCCAGCGCCTGCTTGTAGATCGAGGTGGAGGCGGGGGAGACGATGAACCGGACCCCGTCGGCGACCTTGCGGCCCTTCATGAGCCCGGCCCCCTCGCGGAGGTCGTCGATCCGGGCGTTCGTGCAGGAACCGAGGAACACCTGGTCGACCTTCACGTGCTCCCGCACGACGTCGGGGAGCGGCCGCACGTTGTCCGGCGAATACGGGCAGGCGACCATCGGGGGCATCCCGTCGACGTCCACCTCGAGCGTCCGCTCGTACCGGGCATCCGGGTCCGGCTGGATCGGATGCATCGGGTGCTTCGCGATCTTCTCGAGGAACGCGTAGGTGGTCGCGTCCGGCGCCATCACGCCGCACTTGGCCCCCATCTCCGTCGTCATGTTGCAGAGCGTGAACCGCTCGGACATCGATAGCCGCTCGATCGTCGGCCCGGTGAACTCCACCGCCTTGTACGTCGCCCCGGTCGTCTTGATCTCCCCGAGGATCCGCAGCACGAGGTCCTTCGCGTAGACGCCCTTCCCCAGCCGACCCCGGACCCGGACGCGGACCGTCGGAGGCACCTTGAGCCACAGCTTCCCGAGGGCGAGCACGGCCGCCATCTCCGTCGGCCCGATGCCGGCGGCGACGGCGCCCATCGCGCCCAGCATGTTCGTGTGGGAGTCCGTCCCGACGGCGAGGTCGCCCGGAACGACCCAGCCGTGCTCCGCGAGGATCTGGTGGCAGATGCCGTGGTTGCCGACATCGTAGAAGTGCGGCAGCCCCTGCTCCTTCGCGAACTGCCGGAGGATCCGGTGGAGCACGGCCGCCCCCTCGGTCGAGGCCGGCACCCAGTGGTCGATGGCGATCACGACGCGATCCGGGTCCCACACCTTCGCGGCCCCCATCTCGTGGAACGGCCCGACGGTCTGGGCGCCCTGCTCGTGCATCATCGCGAGGTCGACGCGCCCGTCGATGATCTGCCCCGGGACGACGCGCTCCAGCCCCCCGGCCCGGGCGAGGACCTTCTCGGTCAGCGTCATGCCGCCGCCCGCCGCCGCGCTCATGCCGCCCTCGCCTCGGCCCGCACCTCGTCGACCATCTTCCAGAACTCCGCGTCGGAGATCCCCGGGCGCTCGAAGTACCCCCGGTACTCCCGGAGGAACTGCCGAAGGTCGTCCTTGGTCCGGCGCTCGGAGCTCCGCTTGACGCGCGCGAGCAGCTCGGCGGCGACGGAGTCCGGGAGCGCGACGCCGCGTTCCTTGAGCTTCTCGACCAGCGCGGCCCGGCCCGTGTGCTTCCCGAGGATCATCTGCCGGTGCCGGCCGACCAGCTCCGGCTGCACCGGCTCGTACGTGAGCGTGTTCGCGAGGATGCCGTGGGTATGGATCCCTGCCTCGTGGGAGAAGGCGTTGTACCCCACGACGGCCTTGGCGACGGGGACGGGCACGCCGGAGAGCTCCTCGACGAGCTGGCTCAGCTCGTACAGCCGGGACAGGTCGAGCCCGGTCTTCACCCCGTACAGCTGCTCCAACGCCACCGCGAGCTCCTCGAACGGCGTGTTGCCGGCCCGCTCGCCCAGCCCGTTCACGCAGACGTGGGGGCTCGTGACGCCCTCCTCGAGCGCGGTCAGCGTGTTCGCCGTCGCGAGCCCGAAGTCGTTGTGGCAGTGGACCGACCAGTCGCGCGGCTCGACCCGGCGGCGGAACTCCCGGAGGTACCACCGGAAGGTGAGCGGCGTCATCACGCCGACGGTATCGGCGACCACCAACCGGTCGGCGCCGGCCTCGGCCACCGCGCGGTACAGCCGCTCGACGAAGTCGAACGGGGCGCGGACCGTGTCCTCGGTGACGAAGGCGACGTGCAGCCCGGCCTCCTTCGCGGCGCGGACCGACCGGACGGACGCGTCGAGCACCTGGTCCCGCGTCATCTTGAGCTTGTAGCGGAGGTGGACGTTGCTCGCCGCGACGAAGATCGCGATGTGCGTCGCCCCGGACCGGATGACGGCGTCGACATCGGCGGGCACCGTCCGGGCCGCCGCGAGGATCTTCGCCGCGAGGCCGGCGTGGACGAGCCGGTCGACGGCCCGCGCCTCCTCCTCCGAGACGACGGGGATGCCCGCGTTGATCACCGAGACGCCGATCTCGGAGAGCACCTCCGCGATCCGGAGCTTCTCCTCCGGGGTGAAGTGGACCCCCGGCGTCTGCTCCCCGTCCCGGAGCGTTTCGTCCCAGAAGACGATCGGGTCGGCGAAGTGCCGTTCGCCGCTCGTCGGGACGTGGAAATTCTCGACGAGCGCCTCCTCGGCCATCGTCAGGGCCGGGAGCAGGCGATGCGACATAACCTTTCGCGCGCGCCGCCCCGACGCGCGCTAACGTACGCGCTCCGCCGGCCGACGGGGCCGCCCGCGCGCGTCCGGCGGTCGGCCGGGCTCTTCCGGCGCCGCCACCGGCCGCAGGGGCGCGCGGCCCGACCTCGAGCTACTCCGTAGCGCCCGGCACAACTCATAGTTAAATATCCGCGGCCCCTCGAATCGATACAGGGAAGAAAATCCTCCTCCGTACGGAGTTCTCGATGACCACACCGGCGGCCCAGACCGCCCCGCAGCCCACCGAATCCGAGGGCGCCCAGCGGCGGCCGTCGACGCTGCTCTCCGACGTCTCGATCATCATCGGCGGGCAGGGCGGGGACGGGACGCTCACCGTCGTCGACCTCCTCGGGCGGTACTTCCGCAAGCGCGGCCTCTACGTCTACACCTCGCGCAACGTCCTCTCCCGGATCCGCGGCGGCCACGCCGACGCGTCGGTGCGCGCCTGCCGGGCCCCGCGCGCCTCGATCAAGTCGAAGGCCGAGCTCCTGCTCGCGTTCGACCAGGAGTCGATCGAGATCGCGAAGCCGGAGCTGGACGCGGACGCCCTCGTCCTGTTCGACTCGTCCGTCTTCAAGGCCGACTTCCCGAACGTCCTCGGGTTCCCGTTCGCCACGCTCGCCGGCGGCCAGGTCGGCCAGCCGATCTACAAGAACACCGCGGCGTACGGCGCGATCTCGGTCCTGATGGGGTTCGACGAGGCGCTGACCCGCCAGGTGATCGAGGAGCGGTTCAAGCGGCGCGGTGCGGAGGCGCTCCAGAAGAACCTGAAGGCGCTCGAGATCGGGCGGAAGGCGGCGCTCGAGAACGCCGCCGCCATCGACCGCTGGTCGATCGCGGACGGGGAGGCCCACGACCTCATCCTCATGACCGGCAACCAGGCCGCGGCGCTCGGCTTCGTGGTGGGCGGCGGCCGGTTCTTCGCCGGCTACCCGATCACGCCGGCGACGGAGATCATGGAGTACCTCATGCGGTACTTCCCGAGCTTCCACGGCGTCGTCCGGCAGGGCGAGGACGAGCTCGCCTCGATCAACATGGTCATCGGCGCGGCGTACGCCGGCGCCCGAGCGATCACCTCGACGAGCGGCCCCGGGCTGTCGCTCATGACCGAGGGGATCGGCCACGCCGCGACCGCCGAGCTCGGGATCGTCGTCGTCGACTGCCAGCGCGTGGGCCCCTCGACGGGCGAGCCGACCCGGCACGAGCAGTCGGACCTGGCGCACCTGGCCCATCTGGGCCACGGGGAGTACCCGAAGTTCATCCTCTCCCCGGGGTCCGTCGAGGACTGCTTCTACCTGGCCGCGGACGCGCTCAACCTGGCCGAGAAGTGGCGCCTCCCGGTGATCCTGCTCCTCGACCAGGCACTCTCCCAGAACGCCGCGACGGGCCCGGCGCTCGACCTGGACCGCGTGACCGTCGCTCGCCCGCGCCACCTCACGCCGGAGCAGCTCGCGCACCTCGAGACGTTCAAGTACTACGAGCTGACGGCGAGCGGGCTGTCGCCGTTCGTGCCGCCCGGGACCCCGGGGGTCACCTCGCAGGTGACCGGGAACGAGCACGACGAGTGGGGCCACGTGTCGGTGAATCCGGTGAACCGGGCGAAGATGATGCAGAAGCGCATGGGGAAGCTCGTGCAGGCCCGCGACGACCTGCCCGGCCCCCGGTACTTCGGCCCCGCGGACGCCCGCGTGGGGCTGATCGGCTTCGGGAGCACCAGCGGCCCGATCCTCGAGGCGCTCGACTGGCTCGAGCAGGAGGGGATCCCGGCGAAGTACTACCAGGCCCGGACGCTGTTCCCGGTGCCGGAGGCGACGCTCGCTCCGTTCCTCGACTCCGTCGACACCGCGTTCGTGGTCGAGCACAACTTTACCGGCCAGTTCGCCCGGCTGATCCGGGAGGAGATGCCGGCCTACCACGCGAAGCTGCGCTCGATCCTGAAGTACGACGGGTTCTCGTTCCGGGCGCCGGAGCTCGTCGAGCCGGTGCGGGAGGCGGTCCATGGTACAAAGCGTTAAACCGACGGCGTCGACCTGGTGCCCCGGGTGCGGCGACTTCGGGGTGCTCGCCGCGGCGAAGAAGGCGCTCGTCGAGCTCAAGATCCCGCCCCACGAGGCGGTCCTCGTCGGCGGGATCGGCTGCTCCGGCGGCATCCACAACTTCCTCGAGATCAACGGCCTCCACGCCCTCCACGGACGGCTCCTCGCCCAGGCCGTCGCGGTGAAGCTCGCGAACCCGAAGCTGACGGTGATCGCCGCCGGCGGCGATGGGGACGGCTACGCGATCGGGATGGGCCACTTCATGCACGCGTTCAAGAAGAACGTCTCGATCCTGTACCTCGTGATGAACAACGAGACGTACGGGCTCACGAAGGGGCAAGCCTCCCCGACGTCGCGCGTCGGCTACGAGGGGAACGTCGAGCAGCCGTTCGACGCGATCCTGACCGCGCTGTCGATCCCGTCGGGGGCGTACCTCGCGCGCACCTTCTCGGGCGACCCGAAGACGATGACCGCGGTGCTCTCCGAGGCGATCCAGTTCAACCGCGACCACCGGGGGTACGCGTTCGTCGAGGACCTGTCGCCGTGCGTCACCTACAACGACACGTTCAAGGAGTGGCGCGAGAAGGTCGTCAACGTCGAGAAGCTCCCGGGGTACGACCCGACCGACCGCTCGGCGGTGTTCCGACTCTGCCTCGAGACGATGCGCGACGGCAAGATCCCGATCGGCGTCATGCACCGCCCGCCGCGCGTCGACGGGGCGGACGCGAACCCGCTCGAGCTGAAGCTCCTGCCCGACCACGTCGGACCGGCGGAGGCCGACATCGGCATCGAGGCGAACCGCGTCGCCTACCAGAAGCTCCTCCAGAGCGTCGCCTAGGCGACCGGCGCCGGGACGCGGGTCCGTGCGGAGGGGGTTCCGTTCGGCACTGCTCGTCCTGGTGGCGGGCGCGCTCCTCGCGTCCGGGCTGGCCGCCCCGGTGGGGGCGGCCTCCACGGCCTCGTCGGCGGCGCTTCCCGGCCCGGGGGTCGCGCTCTCGGTCGCCGGGAACGGGACGCTGTCCGCCGTCCTCACGGCCAACGTCACCAACGGCTCCGCCCTCCGGTACGCGATGGACGGCAACTTCACGCCGCTCATCGACGCCCTCGGGCTCTCCGCCTCGGAGCGGTCGTCGCTCCTCGCCGACCTGAACGCCACCGAGACGCTGTTCCCGGGCCTGTTCGGCAACCGGGACGGCACCGTGTCGTCGGTCGAGGTCACCCGGTTCGAGAGCCTCCTGCTCCAGAACGTCGTCCCGCTGGTCCCCACCTCGACGATCGCCGGCGTCGTCAACGTGACGGTGGACGGTCAGGCCCCGACGGCCGACCGCCTCACGGCCGTCCTGTTCGTCGGCGCCGAGGGGAAGGACACCTCCCCGGCGCCGATCGACGTGCAGGCCGGGTTCTCCCTCCCGTTCGCCTCCGCGGGCACCGGGGCGGCGCGCACGCTGCGGATCGGCTGGAACCTGCCGTCGATCGTCGGAAACCTCACCACCGGGGTCGGGCCGGTGAACTTCTCGCTCCGGACTCCCCGCGCGGTGGACGTGCGGTCGGCGTCGGGGCTCTCCGACGAGCGGGTCGCGAACGACCCGCTCGGGTGGGGAAGCGGCTCGGTGTCGGGCGAGTTCGTCCCGACGCCCGGGCACACCGTCACGGTCGTCTACGGGCCGGCGTTCCCGACCGGCACGGTCCTCGTCGTGGGGCTCGTCGCGGTGGCGGTCGCGGCCACCGTCCTCGCGCTCGCCTGGCGGTCGCGCCGGAGGCGGCGGGCTCCGCCCGCGCCCGCCCCGGCCGCCCCCACGGCGCCCGGTTCCGGGGGGCTGGGACCATCGTCGGGGTCGCCGTAGACGACACCGACGGCCCGGCCGGCGGCTGCACCACCTGGACCCTCACGGAACTCGTCCGCGCCGCGAACGCGTGGGGGGCGGACCTGATCGGCGAGCCGCGGCTCGTCCGGCTCAACCCGAGCGTCCCGTGGAAGACGCGGGGGAACGCGGCCCTCGCCGCCCGGTTCGGCCACGGCGTCGGACGGCCCCGGCGGGTCGGTCGTCTCCCGGCCTCCGACGTCCGGTCGTACCCGCGGGGCCGGGAGCTGCCGGCCGTACGGCGGCGGGAGCTCGTCGACGCGCTGTGGCAGGCGGTGCTCCGCTCGTCCCAGGGCGGGACGCCCGGCACGGACCCCGCGCTCGTCGCGACGGACCGGCCGCTCCCGGAGTCGCTCTACCGGGCCGCGGTGCGACGCACGGTCCGGGTCGAGGAGGTGGATGCGATCCTCCGGCGCGCCGGCGCCGAGGTCCGGACCTCGGGGTCGGGGCTGGGGCGGATCGGCGCGGCGGCGGCCCTCGCCTGGCCGGGACGCGAGTGCACGTGGGAGCTCATCGCGTACCGTCCCGAGCGGCGCTGGGGGACGCGACGGGTCGTCGAGGCGGAGTCGGTGCGCGAAGCGGAGCGCCGTGCTCCCGAGCTGTTCCTCTGCACGGACCCGGACTCCGGCCGGCTCCTCGTCACCCCGCACACCGCCTGCCCCGTCCTGTACGGGCTCCGCTCGACCGACGCCGGGGCCGCGCTACGGGCCCGGCCGACGATCCGGTCCGAGCCGGTCGACCGGTGGATGCTGTTCCGGACGAACCAGGGGACCGGCGACCACGTCCGCGCGGGGCTCGACGATCCTCCCGAGCCGTACTCGACGGGCCAGGTCCGGGGCCGGGTGGGCGCGCCGCCCCGCCCGCTCCGCGGCGGGCACGTGCTGCTCCAGCTCGTGCGCGACGGCGACGCGCGGCTCGACTGCGTGGTGTTCGAGCCGACGAAGGCGCTCGTCCGAGTGGCCGGCGAGCTCGCGACCGGCGACCGGGTGCGGCTCTGGGGCGGGGTCCAGGGGGACCCGGTCCTCCGGGTGGAGGGGATCGAGCTGCTCGAGCTCGCGCCGCGGTGCCGTCCCGACGGCAACCCGACGTGCGGCCGATGCGGCCGGCGGATGAAGTCGGCCGGCGCGGGCCGCGGCTTCCGCTGCCGGGGCTGCGGTGCGCGGGCACCGCCCGAGTTCCGGGGGTCGCATCCCGTGGCCCGTCGTTTCGGACCGGGCATCTATCATCCGGCGGCCTCCGCCCGCCGCCACCTCGCTCCGCGGGGACCGACCGGACCGCCCGCCTCCATCGGCATGTATTAAGAGTCGGAGGCCCCCCTCGGCCTTCGTTCCGGGGAGGGGCCGGCCGATTCCGATGTCGTCGCCGAAGGCGCGCGGGGGCCACGGGTCCCCGGGATAGGGAGCCTCCCCTGCCGGACTGCCCGGTCTGCGGTGCCGCCACCCCACCGGCCGCCGCCGAGTGCTCCCGGTGCCACCTGTCGGTGGCCCTGTTCGAGCCGGTCCGCGAGGCGGCCGGGCCCGAGGTCGAGAACCCCGAGTACACGCGGGCGATCGCGGAGATCCTCGCGGTCGTTGGCCCGGGCGGACCCGAGACGGCGGCGCCCGGACCCGGCGACCGGGTCCGCGGGCGCGCCCC
>JASHRQ010000022.1 GCA_030037265.1 Thermoplasmata archaeon
GGAGTCAGCTACACTGAATGCATCAGACAAGCGTCCAGAACGCGTGTGATGGCGTCATCGGCCCCCGGCCGCCCCCCGTCCGGGAAGACGAGCAGCGGTCGGCGACCCTCGCCCTTCCCCGGCGAGGCCCCGGCCTCGGCGGGTGCATAGCGTACGCCAACCACCGTGAGGTCGTTGACGTGCGGGCGGGCGAGGAGACGGGTCGTATTTAGCCGTTCCCGACAGAGGGATGCTGCCGCCCCGTCGTCCGGCGCGGCAGGTTTCGGGCGAACGTGGCCACCCGGTTGCGGTCCGAAGCGTAGGGTCATCCAACCAACTCCCGATGTCACGGCGTCGGTAGCACCCGAATCCACCGTACGGCATGTTGTCTTCATCGACGAGTCCGGCGAAGGGCGGCTCGATAAGATGGGTTCCCAGTCCCGTCGACGCGTAGCCTCTGGGTCGCGGGGGCAGTTGCCATCCCGTGGTCAAAGGTCGAAGTCCTCGATCAGGGCGTGGAAGCCATCATCGCGGATTGCAGGATCGCGTCCTGCCCGGAGCTCAAGGGGTCGGGCCTTCGGTGGTACCTGAAGCGTGAATCTTCGGTGTCCGGCGTATCGACCCGCGTGGCGGCCGTACTCGACGGCGCGGGTGCCGACGTCTGGGTGGGCGCGAACCGCGCCGGCTCGCCGCCTCTACGGACGATGCACGGGCCGTACCTCGCGAAGGACACCGTACGTCAGCTCTTGCTGGAGGGAATCAACGGGTTTGCGGTGCCGACGCACGTCCCGCTCAGATCCTGGCTCCTCATCTGGGACATCAGCGAGGCTCAGGAACCCTGCGACACTCGACGTGACGGACGCACGCGGCTGACGCAGTACGGGGTCGATGCGGATGGTCGCATCAAGCGCGAGGCCCATGGTTCCCCCGAACATGGCGCCCTCGACTCCGCTCGACGCGGAGGTCCTCCGCCCGGATCGCCTCTATCGCGTCGGCGAGCGCGCGACCCCGCCCCGGGGCCACGATATCGAGGAAGCTCTTCAGCGAGGGCCGGGGACCCCCCACGATCCGGCGCACCTCCTCGGAGAAGCTCTCTCCGGGCCATTTCCGGGACTGGAGGAGCTCGTACGCCGAGCGTTCCAGGCGGATGGTCTTCGTCGTCATGCGACGGGGCATCGATGAACGTGCATATGGACGCGCCGGTCGCGGGGACGCCGGAGCGCGTGCGTTCGGGCCGACGTATCCGAGCACGTACTCCCGGCCGGTTACGTCCGCGCGCTCGCCCGGAGCCAGGCCAGTACGGCGTCGACCGCCAGCGCCGCCAGGGCCCCGGCGACCGCTCCGGCCCACGCGCCGTAGATGAGCGCCCCCGGGACCAGCCCCGGCGGGCAGGCGGCTCCCGTGTTCGGATTCACGTAGTATCCGTTCGGGCAGACGCTGGTCGACTGCGCGAACATCGCGCCGAGGCCCCCGCCGAGCACCCCCGCGAGCAGCCCGGCGATGCTCCCGACGATCGCCGCCAGGGCCGTCGGGCGGCGGGCCCCAGGGTCGACGACCCGCGGGGTGCGCTGCAGCGCGGCCGCGATCCCCCCCGCGAACACGCCGGCGATCGCACCACCCACGACGGCCGCCTCGAGCGGGTCCGACGAGAACCCGTCGATCCACGCCACCGCGATCCATGGGGCCGCGAGCGCGACCGAGGCCGCGGCGATCAGGCCGAAGACCGACCCGATCACGGCTCCCGTCCGCTCCCATCCTCCGCGGCCGACGACGAACGCCACGAGGGCTCCCACCGAGACCCCGGCCGGGGTGCCGAGGGCAAAGTCGACGAACAGGGCCGCCTCGCCGGCGAGCACCGGCCGGGCGCCTATGGAAGCGAGGTCGAAAGGGGTCGGGCCGATGGAGTAGAGTACTCCGGCGAGGAACGAGCCCCCGACCCCGCCCACGAAGGCGGCGAGGGCGACCGACCACCGGAGCCGCGTGGACCCCCGGTTCACGCGCCGGGGACGGGCTCGGCCGTCTTAATCCCTGCCGCGCGCGCCGCGTCCACCGGCCGCGCTACAGCACCGGCGCGTCGTACGTGCCGTTCACCCACGCCACGAGCGGCGGCAGGATGAGCGGGTAGGCGCCGACGACCTGGAAGGCGTAGGCGCCGCCGCCGGTCGTCGTGAACCTCGCGGAGACGCTCGCGTTCCCGAGGTTCCCGTACTGGGCCGGGGCGTAGACGACGATCGTGCCGCTCGGGGCGACGACCACGAGGTTGAACTCCGCGGGTCCCGAGTAGGTATACCGGAGCGCGAGCGTCATGCGCACCGTCGCCCGACCGGGGAGCGAGTGGTTCGTCTCCACCGTCCCGCAGCCGCACCCCGAGTTCTCGAGATGCACCGAGAACGGCTTCGGCCCCGCGGGGACCGTCGCGAGCAGGACCGACGCGAGGACCCCCGCGACGACGACCGCGACGACCACCCAGAACCAGACCGACAGGAGGATCCTCCACCGGAGCGGCCGCTTCGGGCGCGGGGCGAGCGGGGTGGGCATCATCGGCGGACCCGACCCGGAATGCGGGCCGGACGGCTTGATTCTGTCGGCGCACCCCGCCCGGGTCCGGCGGCCGGGAAATCCACCCGCAGGGGAAGGGCAGCCGCTCGCGGGTACGACGTCCTATGCGGAAGCTTCGCGGCGGGGGCTGGGGCGACGCCGGGTTCCGGGCGACTCCCCGTGGGTGCCGCTCGCCGCGAGCAGCGCCTGGAGGAGCCGCTCGTGCTTCTTCTCGTCGGACTCCATGCTCTCCCACAGGATCCGCATCACGCCGCCGAGCGA
>JASHRQ010000023.1 GCA_030037265.1 Thermoplasmata archaeon
GTGAGCGACATGACGAACCTCACCAAGGGCGGGACGGTCTCGAACCCGGTCTGGTGTTCCGGGACGGGCGGCAACTGCACCGGCGTGGAGAACGTATCGTTCTCCGTCGCGCTCCAGCCGTATGCGGGAGAGACCCTCTACTTCGTCGTCTACAACTCCGACACCGTCTGGTCGCAGACCGTGTCGGCCCACGCGCAGTTCAGCGTAGACTACTGAGCGCCGGACTCCCCCGCCGGGCGCCTCGAGCCGGCAAACCATCTATCCGAGCGTCGTCTTCCGCCTCCCGTGGTAGGCTCGATCACCCCGCAGGAACTCGCACGCCGACTGGCCGAGACACCGAGAGACTTCGTGCTGCTCGACGTCCGCGAGGACGACGAACGGGCGATCGCGCAGATCGAGCCGTCGCTCCACATCCCGATGGCCCAGGTCGAGGGCCGGGTCGCCGAGATCCCCCGGGACAAGGAGGTCGTGGTGTACTGCCATCACGGGGGCCGGTCCTACGCCGTCGCCGCGTACCTCGAAGGCGAGGGGTACTCCCCGGTGACCAACCTGACCGGTGGGATCGACGACTGGGCCCGGACGGTCGACCCTTCGATGGAGCGGTACTGAGCCGAGCCGGCGCGGCCGTTCCGGCCGGGCGAAGGGGAAACCGCCTCCGAGTATCGCTTCGGGGGGACCGCTCCGATAGGTATTTGACCGAGGTCAGGGTCAACGGGCCCATGCCGGGAGCATCTGCCTCCCGTTCCGCCTTGTCGAGAACCGAGCTCGCGGGCACCGTCGGCGCCCTGTCCGTGGTGGCGGTCGTCGCGGCCGTGCTCCTGCTGACGCTCGCCTCGAGCTCTCCCTACTCCACGCAGCTCGCCCCGTCGCCGGCCCGGGCGAACGGCCCGGAGGGGATCCTCGGCGCTCCGTCGTCCGGACCGCCGCCGGCCGCGAACAACACCACCGTGGACGTGACGATGGCGTTCAACCTCAGCATCAACGCCTCGGCCGTGCTGTTGGCCGCGGGTCACACGGACGAGCCGTGGAACAACACGACGAACTACACGTTCGTCTGGTTCGGCCTGCCGCCGGGCTGCCCGACCGGCGCGGCCAACACGAACTTCTCGGTGCTCAACTGCACCGCGACCGCCGAGGGGTCGTACAGCGTCTACGTGAACGTCACCGACTACGTCACGACGAACAGTTCGAACTCCGGGGCGCTCGCGCTGCGGGTCAATCCCGTGCCGACGCTCATCTCGTTCCAGGTGACCCGAACGAACCTGACGCTCGGCACCACGATCTGGTTCAACGCGACCGGTTCCGGCGGGACCGGCGCGATCTCGTTCGCCTACACGGGGCTGCCGCTGGGCACCGGTTGCTCGGGCAACAGCTCGTCGATCCAGTGCACCCCAGACCGCGCGGGGACGTACAACGTCACAGCGGCCGCCGTCGACAGCTACGGCGTCGCGTCGAGCCCGGCGAGCGTGGTCGTCCACGTGGCGTCGGGGGCCAAGCCCTCGAAGGGCCCGGGGACCACCGGCTGGGCGATCATCGGCGCCATCCTGGTGATCGGCGCCTTGATCGTGATCGCGCTGCTCGTCCAGGCGAGGCGCGAGGAGCGG
Organism: Thermoplasmata archaeon; assembly: GCA_030037265.1. GTDB lineage: Archaea > Thermoplasmatota > Thermoplasmata > Lutacidiplasmatales > UBA184 > JAKIWV01. The sequence goes on from JASHRQ010000023.1 coordinate 1,605, forward strand.
TCGGCGAGGATGGCCGCCGAGCAGCTCGAACCGACGCCGCCGGCGCCGCCCCCGGCCGGTGGGGGCCCGCCTTCGTCGGGTCCCGGGACATAACCCCGGACCCCCGGCGCCGAGCTCCGTCATCTCGTCGAGGAATGCCTATCTGCCGCGCGCCTACCGGTGCGACGGGCGTGTAGCCTAGCCTGGATAGGGCACCGGGTTCCTAACCCGGGGGCCGGGGGTTCGAATCCCCCCACGCCCGATACGTACGGTCCGGCCCGCGTGGCCGACGGCCGACGGACCGGGCCCCTACGTCCCGCAGGTCCGCCCGGTCTCACCGAGGGGGTGGGACCTCTTTCGCGGTGGTGTCGACCCAGGGCCGGAGCCACTGCTTCGGGGCCCGCAGCGCGAGGATGCCTCCGATCAACACGAGCACGAAGCCGATGACGAGTCCGGCCAGCGCGAACGGGACGCTCAGGACCGCGCCCGCGATCGCGATCGCTCCCCAGGCCACGTGCGCGCGCGGGACGATGATCATGAGGATCCCCACGACGAGGACGACCAGGGCGATCACCAGCCCGAGGTCGAAGATGAGCCACCTGGCCCCGAGAAAGAGCGACAGGACCGTCGCGAAGAACGCCACCACGATCCCGCCGAGCAGGATGAAGCCGGCGCCGATGATCGTGAGCACGCCCGCCGCCAGCGAGAAGGCCCGCTCCATGGCCGACCCGGACTCCCGGACCGGGTATATGGAAGCACCGACGGCCGCCCCACCGGGCCGACCCGCTACCGGCCCCGTCGCCTCGGGGGGTCCGACAGGCCCAGCAACCGAACGGCGTTGGTCCGGAGGACTCTCACCTGGTCCTCGAGCGGGACGTCGAGGTGACGGACCAGGTCCCGCGATGCGACCACGTCGCAGTTGGGCCAGTCGGAGCCGAACAGGAGACGGTCCGTCCCTCCGAGCGTGTCGACCGCGAGCTGTAACCGCTCTTCCATCCTCCGCTCGACTCTCCGAGCGTATGGGGAGAACGGGTCGAGCAGCCCGGAGGAGTCCAACCATACGTTCGGGTTCTTGCGCGCCACCGTCGCGGCCTCCTCCACCCACGGGGTCGCCAGGTGACAGATCACGAACTGGACCGAGCGGAACCGGACCGCCACCTCGTCCACCTCCAACGGGTGGGCGTACCGGAGCCGACCCGACGGGAGGCCCACGTCTCCGGCGTGGAGGAACACGGGCAGCCGATGCTCCGCCGCCCACTCGAGGACGGGTTCCGCCCGCAGGTCGGCCGGCGAGAACGGCTGATAGCCGGGGTACAGCTTGACCGCACGGACCGCGAACCCGGCTCGAGACCAGGCGGCGATCGTGTCCGCGGTGTCCTTCCTCCGCCGGGTTGGGTCGACGGTGACGGAC
>JASHRQ010000024.1 GCA_030037265.1 Thermoplasmata archaeon
GGGAGCGCCGGGGGGTCCTAGATGTCGAGGTTCGTGACCTCGAGCGCGTGCGCTTCGATGTACTGCCGGCGGGGCTCGACCTCCTCCCCCATCAGGACCGAGAGGAGGCGGTCCGCTTCCTGCGCGTCCTCGACCGTCGCGCGCAGGAGCTTCCGGCGGCCCGGCTTCATCGTCGTCTCGTCGAGCTGCTCGGCGGTCATCTCGCCGAGCCCCTTGTACCGCTGGATCGTGACCCCCTTCATCCCGCCGAGGCCGGCGACGACCCGGTCGCGCTCCTCGTCGGAGTACGCGTAGGTGACCGACCCGCCCTTCCGGACGCCGTACAGCGGCGCCTGGGCGATGAAGACGTGCCCCTCCCGGATGAGCCCCGGGACCTTCCGGTAGAACAGCGTGAGGAGCAGCGTCCGGATGTGCGAGCCGTCGACGTCCGCGTCGGTCATGAGGATGATCTTGTGGTACCGGAGCTTCGTGAGGTCGAAGTCGTCGCCGATCCCGGTGCCGATGGCGGTGAGGAGCGCCCGGATCGCCTCGTTCTGCAGCATCCGGTCGAGCCGCGCCTTCTCGACGTTGAGGATCTTCCCGCGGAGCGGGAGGACCGCCTGGAACTCCCGGTCCCGTCCCTGCTTCGCCGTGCCGCCGGCCGAGTCTCCCTCGACGAGGAACAGCTCGGACACCGTCGGGTCGCGCGAATGGCAGTCGGCGAGCTTCCCCGGGAGGCCCCCGCCCTCGAGGAGCCCCTTCCGCCGCGTGAGCTCGCGCGCCTTGCGCGCGGCCTCGCGCGCCTGCGCCGCCTGGACCGCCTTCACGATCAGGCTCTGGCCGACGGCAGGGTGCTCCTCCAGGAACTCCGCGAGCTTCTCGTTCACGGCGGCCTCGACGTGCCCCTTCACCTCGGAGTTGCCGAGCCGCGCCTTCGTCTGGCCCTCGAACTGCGGCTCCAGCACCTTCACCGACAGCACGCAGGTGAGCCCCTCCCGGACGTCCTCGCCGGTGAGCGCCTCCTTGTCGTTCTTGACGAGGTTCCGCTCCCGCGCGTAGTCGTTGAGGGTCCGCGTGAGGGCGGAGCGGAAGCCGACCACGTGCGTCCCGCCGTCCGTGGTGTTGATGTTGTTCACGAAGGCGAGCACGTTCTCGTTGTAACCGTCGTTGTACTGGAGCGCGACCTCGATGTCCGTCGAGTTCCGCTTCGCGTGGAGGTAGACCGGCTCCGGGAACAGCACCTGGTGGCTCGCGTTGAGGTCGGCGACGAACTCCGCGATGCCGCCGGCGTGGTGGAACGTCGTCGAGCTGCCGTCGCGCTCGTCGTCGAAGTGGATCGTCACCTGGGGGTTCAGGAAGGAGAGCTCCTTGAGCCGCCGCTCGACGGTGTCGCGGTCGAACTCCGTCGTCTCGAAGATCGTGGGGTCCGGGCGGAACCGGATCTCGGTCCCGGTCCCCTCGGCCGGTCCGGCGACCCGGAGCGGACCCGTGACCGTGCCCCGCTCGAACCGCTGCTCGTACAGCTGGCCGGAGCGCTTCACCCGCGCCTCGAGCCACTCGGAGAGCGCGTTCACGACGTGGAGCCCGACGCCGTGCAGCCCGCCGGACACCCGGTAGGTGTTCCGGTCGAACTTCGATCCCGCGTGCAGGATCGTCATCACGATCTCGAGCGTCGGGCGCTGGTACTTGGGATGCGTCTCGACCGGGATCCCCCGGCCGTTGTCGGTCACCCCGCAGCTGCCGTCCTTGTACAGCGCGACCCAGATCTCGGTGCAGGTCCCCGCGAGCACCTCGTCGATCGAGTTGTCGACGACCTCCCAGACCAGGTGGTGCAGCCCCCGCGTGTCCGTCGAGCCGATGTACATGCTGGGCCGCTTCCGGACGGCGGCCAGCCCCTCCAGGACCTGGATCGAACTCGCGTCGTACGTGCCGGCGGAAATGACCTCTTGGACCATCGAAGCGCGACCCCGGAAGGCGGACGAAAAACCAACCCGGTCGATGCGTTATAAGGCTTCGGCCGAAGCGGAATTTTCCCCCGAATTTCGGGGGTCCGGGGCAACCTTATCTGGCCCGTCCGGCCCGCCGGGCCGGTCCCTCGACGACCCCCCCGACGGCGCTCCGGGACCGACGGGCCGGACGTCGTTCCGTCGGGGGCTTCCGGGGAGGGCCCGACCCCGCGAAAACGGCTAAAGGTGGCAGCCGGTCCCGTCGCCGCGCGCATGCAGGAGGAGAGCAGCGAGCCCCCGGAGCCCGCGAGCGTTCCGGCGGACGCGAAGGAGGCGAAGCCGCCGGTGCCCGCCGAGCCGGCGGAGGACTGGCCCACGCGCTACAAGTACCTCCTCGCCGACTTCGAGAACTACCGGAAGCGCGCCGAGCGGGACCGGGGCGCCGCCGGGCGGCAGGCCGAGGCGGACCTGCTTCGCCGACTCGTCCCGTTGGTCGAGGGATTCGACCGCGCGCGCGCGGCCGCCGGGTCCCGGCGCGCAGACGACCCGCTGCGCCGGGGGCTGGAGCTGCTCGCGCAGCAGCTCGACGACCTGCTCGCGGCGTTCGAGTTCGCTCCCGTCGCGGCGGTGGGGCAGCCGTTCCGCGCGAGCGAGCACGAGGCCGTGGGCGAGAGCCCGGCGCGCGAGGGCGCGCCCGCCGGAACGATCGCCGAGGTGGTCCAGCAGGGGTATCGGTTCGCGGGCGGGCTCCTCCGGCCGGCGAAGGTCCTCGTCGCCGCCGGGGCGGCCGCCGGCGCGGCCGGGCCGACGGAGCCCGTCGAGCCGGCGGAGGCGGGCCCCGCGGCCCCGCCCTCGTCGGATGCCCAGCGGGCCAGCGAATCGGGGGGTTGAACCAGGATGGAACGTTCGTCGGAGATCTCGGGATTCTACAAGCTGTCGATCGCGGAGCGCCGGAAGGTCCTTCAGGAGTGGGCCGGGCTGACCGACGCCGAGGTCGCGGCGTACGAGTTCCCGCCGGGCGTCGACCCCGGGACGTTCGACCGGATGATCGAGAACGTCGTCGGCGTGTACGCGCTGCCCGTCGGCATCGCGACGAACTTCCGGGTCAACGGGAAGGACTACCTCGTGCCGATGGCGATCGAGGAGCCGAGCGTCGTCGCCGCGGCGTCGAACGCCGCGAAGGTCGCCCGCGCGGGCGGCGGGTTCACGGCGCAGACCACCGCCCCGGTGATGATCGGCCAGGTGCAGCTGCTGGACGTCCACGATCCGGCGGCCGCGCGGCTCCGCATCCTGGGCGCGAAGGCGGCGCTCCTCGAGCGCGCGAACGCCCAGGACCCGATGCTCGTGAAGTTCGGCGGCGGGGCCCGGGACCTCGAGGTCCGGGTCCTCCCGTCCCCCCGCGGCACGATGCTCGTCGCGCACCTTCTCGTGGACGCCCGGGACGCCGCCGGCATGAACGCCGTCAACACGATGTGCGAGGCGCTCGCGCCCGAGCTCGCGCGCCTCACCGGCGGCCGGAGCCTGCTCCGGATCATCACCAACCTCGCGACGCACCGGCTCGCGCACGCGTCGGCGGTCTTCCCGGCCGACCGGCTCGCGACCGACCGGATGACCGGCGACGAGGTCGTCGAGGCGATCGTCGACGCCTACACGCTCGCCGCCGTCGACCCGTACCGGTGCGCGACCCACAACAAGGGGATCATGAACGGGATCTCCGCCGTCGTCGTCGCGACCGGGAACGACTTCCGGGCGATCGAGAGCGGCGCGCACACCTACGCCGCCTTCCAGGCGCGCGACGGGCACGTCGTGGCGCCGCTCACGACCTACGAGAAGGACCGGGCGGGCAACCTGGTCGGCACGATCGAGCTGCCGCTCGCCGTGGGCCTCATCGGCGGCGCGACGGCCGTCCACCCGACGGCGAAGGCGAACGTGAAGCTGCTCGGCGTCGGCGGCGCGTCGGAGCTGGCCCAGGTGCTCGCGTCCGTCGGGCTCGCGCAGAACTTCGCCGCGCTCCGGGCCCTCGCGACCGAGGGGATCCAGCGCGGCCACATGGAGCTCCACGCGCGCAACGTCGCGGCGATGGCCGGGGCCGCCCCGGACGAGGTCGACCGGGTGGTCGCGCGGCTCGTCGCCGAGCGGAAGGTGCGGATCGACCGGGCGAAGGAGGTCCTGGACGAGCTGCGCCGAGCGGGCCCCCGATGACGCGCGTCGGCGTGCTGGCCCTCCAGGGGGACGTGCCGGAGCACCTGGCCGCGCTCCGGGGCCTCCTGCCGGCCCAGGACGTCACGCCGGTTCGCACCCCGGCCGACCTCGCCGCGGTGGCGGCGCTCTTCCTGCCCGGCGGCGAGAGCACGACGATCGCCGCGCTCCTCGACGCGTCCGGCCTCGGGCCGGCGCTCGGGCGGCGGCTGTCGGAGGGGTTCCCGGTCCTCGCGACCTGCGCCGGGCTCATCCTGCTCGCCCGACGGCTCGAGCCCACCCCCAACGGACGCGACCCGCCGACGCTCGGCGCCCTCGACGTGCTCGTCCGGCGGAACGACTACGGCCGGCAGCGCGAGTCGTTCGAGGCGCCGGTCCGGGTCGACGGGCTCCGCGGCCCGCCGTTCCCGGGCGTGTTCATCCGGGCGCCCCGGATCCTCTCGCTCGGGGCCGGGGCGACGCCGTTCGCCTTCCGCGGGGAGGAGGTGGTCGGCGTCCGGTCCGGGCCCGTCTGGGGGCTCACGTTCCACCCGGAGCTCTCCGGCGACGACCGGATCCACCGGGCGTTCCTGGCCGCCACGCTCGGTACTCCCCAGAAGGACGTCCGCGCGGCGGCCGCGCGGGGGACCTCCCGGAAGGGTCCGACCCGCGCCGCCGCCCGGTAGTCGCTCGGCGGGCCGCCCGGGCGCTCAGTGGTACGTGTCGAACGCGTACGGCTCGAGCGGCCGCTCGCCGATCGCCATCAGGAACTCCGGGGGGGTCAGCACCGGCCGGGGGTACAGGTCCGAGTCGTCGAGCGCGATGCGCGGGCACGCGGTGTTGACGTAGGCGTCGAAGTCGCGCCCGACCAGGTCGGCGGGGTCGAGCCGGCCGAACACGAGCGCCTCGGCGTCCCGTCCGCGCCGCCGCGCCCGCTCGAGGAGCGTCACCGCCATCGGGCTGCGGTTCTGCCCGGCGAAGCTCGAGACGAGGACCCCCCACCGGCGGGCGTCCCGGCACTGCGCCACCCGGAGCAGGCGCCGCCCGACGAGGGTCGCCCGGTCCAGCGGAGGGTCGAGCCGACCCTGCAGCGGGTCCAGCGCCCAGACCGGACGGTCCACGGCGAACGCGAGCCCGATCGGGTGGAACGTGCCGGTGCCGAGGAAGACGAATCCCCGGACCTCGGGGGCGAGCCCCTCGGCGCCCGTATAGTTGCAGCCGAGCGCCTGGGCGGGGTACGCGAGCCGACGGTCGCCGGTGGCGGAGCGGAGCTCGAGGCCCCGACGGGCTGCCGCCGACGTGAGCGGGCCCACCAGCTCCAGGTGCTGCACCGAGGCGACCAGCCCGAGCGGGGAGGGGAGCCCGGCGTCCCGCAGGCGCTCGGCGAGCGCCTCCGGGTCGCCCCCCGGGTGGCGCATCTCGACGAAGAAGGTCGGCAGCGACCGGCGGACGTTCGGGATCGGGGCGTGCCCCAGGACGACGGCCGCGTCCGCCCGGGGCACCTCCTCGGGGGACGGGAAGTCGCAGGCGCCGAAGCAGGCCCGCGCGACGAGGACGACCTCGACGCCCGCGCGCTCGCGCAGCCGGTCGGCGATCGACCGCGCCTCGCGCGTGAGCCCGGCCGGCACCTGGAGCGCGACCCGCCGCGCACCCGACTCCCGAACCGACCGGAACAGCGCATCGTCCACCGTGGGGAACACCCACGCGGGGGCCGACGGGCGGCCGTCGTCCGCGCGGCCCACCAGCGCCGCCAGGTCGGCCGGGACGGTCCCCCCGGCTCCGGTCGTCGCCATGGCTCCCGCACCACGCACGGGTCCGCGCTATACCCTTGCGGGGGCGGGACGGGGCCGACGGGGACGTCGTTCCCGGGCGAGCCGCCGGTCCAGGAGCCGGAGCGCCTGCCGATTGTCGCGGTAGTGGAGCCGGCGGATCGACTCGCGGAGGTCGAGCCATTCCCACCGCTCGTGCTCCCGGCTCAGCCGGGGCCGCCAGCTCCCCGGCACCTCCACGCCGAACGCGTGCAGCCGCCACCGGCGGCCGTCGGGCCCCCGGAACGGGAACACCCAGCGCAGCGGGAAGAGCCGCCGGGGGCGGCGGAGCCCCGTCTCCTCCCGGAGCTCCCGGCGGAGGGCGTCCGAGAGGGAGCGGTCCGTCGGGTCGACCTTGCCGCTGATCGGCACCCAGATCCGGCCCCGCGACGGCCGTCTCCGGAACAGGAGGTACCGCGCGGGGGAGGCCGCGAAGAGGTACCCCTCCACGCACTCCTGCGCGACGCGGACGGGCCTACGAGGCACCGGAGCCCTTCCGCGACAGGAGCGCGAGGATCGCCTCGGCGGGGGCCCCCCCGGCCGCGTCCAGCGCCCGGATCGCCTCCTCGCGCGAGACGCCCGCCTGCTCGACGACGAGCTGGATGTCCTCGTCCGGGGGACCGGCCGGGGCCGCCGCCGTCGCTGGGCGCGCCTCCCCGGCCGCGGACGCGACGGCGGAGCGCGGACGCACCTGGGCCTCCCCGACGATCTGGTACGTCTTCACGCCCTGCACCGTGAGGACCGTCACCTCGGGCTCCGTGAGGACGTGCTCCGCGTCCTTGGTCCGGATCACGACCTCCTCGACGCCCTCGAGCGGCTCGGTGCTCATGCCGAGCCGCTTCATCATCACCCGCATCTGCCGCTCGTTCATCCGGCCCCCCGGCAGCATCCCCGTCCCCTCCCCCGGCGCGCGACGACGCGCTCAGTCCTCGTCCGGCCGCGTCGCGCTCCGGATCTGCCGCTCGAGGTCCGCGTCCCCGGGCGACTCCTCCACCGGCGGGAACGAGCCCCGGTCGCGACGGCCGTGGCCGCGCCGGCCGCGCTCCTCCTTCACCCGCCGGGTCTGGCGCTCGACCTCGTCGAGCAGGTCGGTGAGCGCCGCGTACAGGTTCCAGCCGGTGCGCGAGGCGTAGTAGATCGCCCGGTCGGTGTACAGCCGCCCCTCGACGGTCGCCTCGCCGGACCGGTGCGAGGCGTGCGGGGAGACGCGGAGGTTGAGCATCACCGGGTGGACCTGCCGGGCGATCCGCCGGAGCCCCCGCGCGACGACGCGGTCGATGTCGGCGAGTACCGCCGGGTCGCTCGAGCCGCGGAGCCCCTGCACCTGCACGAAGACGTCGCCCAGCGCGCCCCGCTCCCTCGGGCCCGGCCCGCCGCCGACGGCGAGCCCCAGGAGGTCGGCCTGCGACACGACGCCGACCGGACGGCTGCCGTCCACGACGAACACGCTCGACACCCGCTGCCGCGTCATGAGCTGGGCCGCGGCCCCGGCGGTGGTCGACGCCGTCGCGGTGAGCGGCGGCGTGTGCATGATCGACCGGATCTGGACGCCGTAGACGGAGTCCTTCCCCCCCGCGTCGCGGTGGCCGGGACTCTGCGGGCGCCACAGGAGCTCCCCCAGGTCCGCGACGCCGACCGCGCCCGTGATCCGGCCCTTCCGGTCGACGACGGGGAGCGGGTGGTTCTCGATCTGCCGGAGCTGGTCCTGGCCGAGCAGGTTCCCGCACGGGTCGCCTTCCGACAGCACGAGCGTCAGCGGCTCCATCACCTCCGAGAGCCGGTGCGCGGCGACGGCGCCGAGGTCCGGGAGCGCGGCGACGAGGTCGGTCCGCGAGACGACGCCCAAGAGCTCGTTCTTCGCTCCCGTCACCGGCGCCGCCCGGAGCCCCGCCGCGAGGAGCGCCTCCACGACCTCGGCGAACGGCGTCGTCGGCGTGACGATCGGCGGCAGCAGCATGAGGTGGCTCACCTTCGTCGCGAGCGGGACGTTCGTCCGCCGCGCGATCGCGTCGAACGTGACCATCCCCAGCACGCGGCGCTGGCGGACGACCGGCACCTCGTGGATGCGGCGCGTCCGCATGACGCCCAGCGCCTGCGAGAGCGGCGCGTCGGGGGAGACGGAGAGCGGCCGGGCGGTCATCATCTCCGCCGCGGTCGGCCAGCGCTCCGCCATCGGGCTCTCCCCGCCGGGGGAACGCGGTCGGCGTAT
>JASHRQ010000025.1 GCA_030037265.1 Thermoplasmata archaeon
GCACGACGCCGGGGAGCGGCCGGTAGACGAGGTTCACGGCGCCGGTGCCGAGCGTGATCGGCTGGCCGACGATGATGTTCTCGGCGACCCCCTTGAGGTCGTCCGCCTCGCCGGTGATCGCGGCGCGCAGCAGGTGCGCCGCGGTGATCTCGAACGCGGCCCGGGCGAGGACGCTCGTCTTCTTCCCCGAGATCCCGTGGCGGCCGATCGCGCGGATGTCCCCCTCGTTCGTCATCACGTCGGCGACGAGCATGAGATGGCGGATGTCGACGGCGAGCCCCTGCTCGCCGAGCGTCCGGGACGCCTCCTGGACGAGCGAGGCGCGCGCCGCCTCGATGCCGAGCACCTTGTAGATCTCGAACACCGAGTTCGTCGTCGTCCGCCCCTCGTCCACCCCGGGGATCTCGAGGACGTCCTCGAGGTTCGACCCCTCGGTGTAGATCACGTACTCGTCCTTCTCCTTCCGGATGAGGGCGCGCTTGATGCCGTTCACGCCCTTGATGCGGATCCCCTTCGCCTCCTCGCTCGCCGCGAGGAGCTTTTTGAACGGCATCTCCTCCTCGGGCTCCTCCTTCCTCGCCTTCCCCGGGGCGGGGGCCGGCGCCTCGGCCAGGAAGATCTCGAACGGCCGGCCCTCGCCGGAGCCCGGGCCGTTCTCGAGCCGGAAGTGGCGGGCGTCGACGTTCTCGGTGAGCGCCCGCTCCAGGTCCGCGCGCTTCACGCCGCGCGCCTGCATGAGCGCGACCTGCGGCGTCACGACCACCTTCAGCTCCTCGACGACGGTGCCGATGGCGGCGACGTCCGGCACGTTCGTCACCTCGATCTGGAGCGCGATCCGCTCGACCTCCGCCCGGTCGGCGCGATGCTTCCGCTCGACGAACACCGTCATCATCGGCGTCGACGGGACCCGCCGGGCGTCGACGAGCTCGATGAGCCGGGGGAGCCCCAGCGTGACGTTCATCTCGGCGACGCCGGCGTAGTGGAACGTGCGGAGCGTCATCTGCGTCCCCGGCTCCCCGATCGACTGCGCGGCGATGATCCCCACCGATTCGTGGGGGTCGACGAGCGCCCGGCCGAACCGCCGGAGCACCTCGCGGACGACCTTCCGCGCGACGGCCGGCTCGAGGCGGCCGCGCCCGAGCCGCTCGACGAGCTCCGACCGGACGAGCGGCGGGAGGCGGAGGCCGTCGGCCGCCGCCGATTCGTCCACCATCGCCTCGAGCTTCGTCGGGGGGCGCTTCTCCTCCTTCGGCACCGTCACTCCCCCTCGAACCCGGGCCCCTCGTCCGGCGACGGGACCTCCTCGGTCTCCTCCTCGTCGCCCTCCTCCTCGATCTGCGCCTGCGCGAGGAGGTCCATCTCCTCCTCGGTCACCGGCGGCGTGCCGCCCGGCGACTCGCCGGGCGGCGTCTCGGCCGGCTTGAGCGGCCGGCCGAGCACGCTCGTGAAGATCTCGTCCATCGCGACGGCGAGGCCGCCGTACGACCGCGTCGGGTCGACCCCGTCCTCGCCGTACCGGTACTCGATGATCGTGCCGGCGGTGTTCCGCACCGTCCGGTCGTCCTCCACGTGGAGGTCCTCGAGGGCGTTGATGAGCCGCCGCTGCATGTAGCCGGACCGGCTCGTGCGCACCGCGGTGTCGACGAGCCCCTCGCGGCCGCCCATCGAGTGGAAGAAGTACTCCGTCGGGGAGAGCCCGCGCTTGTAGCTCGACGAGACGAACCCGCGCGCGTCCGCCCCGAGGTCGCCCCGCGTGAAGTGCGGGAGCGTCCGGTCGAAGTAGCCGCGCAGGAGCCGCTCGCCGCGCACCGACTGCTGGCCCACCGCCCCCGCCATCTGCGTCAGGTTGAGCATCGAGCCGCGCGCGCCGGAGCGCGCCAGGATGACCGCCGGGTTCTCGAGCCCGAGCTGGCCCCCCGCGATCTCGCCGGCGAGGTCGCGGGCGTGCCCCAGCTCGCGGCGGACCAGCACCTCGAGCGTCTCCTCGAGCGAGCGGCCCGGCATCTGCTCGAGGTCCCCCTGGCGGTACTGCGCGACCAGCTCGTTCACCTTGGCGCGCGCCCCCTCGAGGACCTCGTCGATCTCCTTGCGCGCGGCCTTCGAGACGTCCTCGTCGTCGATCCCGGTGGAGAGCCCCCGGAGGTCGATCGTGGCGATCGCGAGCCGGCTCGCCTCGTCCAGGAACTCGCGCGCGCGGCCGACGCCGTAGTTGCGCGCGATCGCGTCGAGCAGCGCGCCCTTCTCGTAGGCGATCGACTTCTTGTCGATCGCGCCGGCCTTCAGCTCCCCGCGCTCGATCACGACCCACGCGTCGTGGGGGCAGTGGAGCGGCGGGTCGGTGCACCGGTTCCAGATGTTCGCCCGGTACTCGATCGAGAGGTCCTTCGGGAGGAGGAGCGAGAACAGCTGCTTCCCCGACCAGTACTCGTGGCCCTCCTTGTCGGTCCCGGTCGGCGGCGGGATCGGCCGCGGGATCCGCGACAAGAGGTACGTGACCTCGCGCCGGTCGAACGGCGGGTCCTGGTAGGTGAGCAGGAACATCCCGGTGATGTGGTCGTGGAGCATCCCGATGATCGGCCCGCCGTAGCGGGGCGACAGGATGTGCTCCTCGACCTTCATCAGCACCTTCGCCTCGGCGCGCGCCTCCTGCCCCTGGAGGACGTGGAGGTTCATCTCGTCGCCGTCGAAGTCGGCGTTGTACGGCGGGCAGTCGCACAGGTTGAACCGGAACGTCTTGTGGGGGAGGATCCGGACGAAGTGCGCCATCATGCTCATCCGGTGGAGCGACGGCTGCCGGTTGAACAGCACGATGTCGCCGTCGATGAGCTGCCGCTCGACGACGCACGCCGGCGTCACGAGCTCGGCGCACGCCTCGGCGTTCTTCTCCATCACCTTGATCCGCTGGCCGTCCTCGCGGATGAGGTAGTTCACGCCGCACCGGTAGATCCCCTCGGCGTCCGGCGGCGTCGGGCCCCGGCGGACGAGCTCCTTCGCGATCTCGACGTTGTACGGCGTCACCTCGAGCGGGACCGTGAGCGCGCGCGCGACCTCCGTCGGGATGCCGACCTCGTTGATCGACAGCATCGGGTCCGGCGAGATCACGGTGCGCGCGGAGAAGTTGACGCGCTTCCCCGACAGGTTCGACCGGAACCGGCCGTCCTTCCCCTTGAGCCGCTGGGCGAGCGTCTTGAGCGGCCGGCCGGACCGGTGGCGCGCCGGCGGGATCCCGCTCGTCTGGTTGTCGAAGTAGGTCGTGACGTGGTACTGGAGCAGCTCCCAGAGGTCCTCGACGACGAGCTGCGGCGCGCCCATGTCGCGGTTCTCGCGGAGCCGCTGGTTGATCCGGAGCACGTCGACGAGCTTGTGCGTGAGGTCGTCCTCGCTCCGCTCCCCGCTCTCGAGCGTGATCGACGGCCGCACCTGGACCGGCGGGACCGGGAGCACCGTGAGCACCATCCACTCCGGCCGGCCGGCCTTCGGGTTGAGGCCGAGCGCCCGGACGTCGTCGTCCGGGATCCGCTCGAGCCGGGCGCGCACCTCCTTGGGCGTGATCTTGTGGCCGTTCTCGCGGAACGTCGTCGGCTTGTCGAGCACGATCCGCTGCTGGACCTCGTGGCAGTGGGGGCAGGCCCGCTCCTCCTTCGGCTCGCGCGTCGCGACCACGGGAGCGTCGTCGGTGTCGATCGCGACCTCGGCGCGGCCGCCGGACGGCGCGTCCGGGAGGAGGCGGCCGCAGGCGCGGCAGGTCGACTGGAGGAGCCGCTTGATCTCCTTCGCGTAGCCGACGTGGATCACCGGCATCGCGAGCTCGATGATCCCGAAGTGGCCGGGGCACTCGTTGACGCGGCCCCCGCACGTCCGGCACCGGAGGTTCGGCTCGATGACCCCCAGGTGGAGGTCCATGAGCCCCATCTCGATGGGGTAGCCGTCGTCGTCGTAGGTGTCCGCGGTGATCACCTTGACCGCGTTCATCCGGCGGATCTCGTCCGGCGAGAGGAAGGCGAACTGGAGGCTCTTGATCCGCTTCGAGAGACCCTGCGCCATCGTCCGACCTACCGCATGTCCTCGAGCTGGAGCCGCATGATGACCCCGAGGCTGATGAGCTCCTCCAGGAGGAGCTTGAACGAGTAGCTCATCTCGACCGGGTAGATCGACGAGGTGTTCCCGCAGCTCGGGCACCGGAGCGAGCCGGTCCGCGCGTCCGGGATCGCGATGTGGCCGCACTCCGAGTTCCCGCAGACGTACTGGATCGTCCCGTCGGACTCGTCCAGGAGACGGTCCTTGATCACCATCGCGACGCCGTGGCCGATCAGGCAGTCGCGCTCCATCTCCCCGAACCGGAGGCCGCCCTGGCGCGAGCGCCCCTCCGTCGGCTGGCGGGTGAGGATCTGCACCGGGCCGCGGGAGCGCATGTGCATCTTGCCCGCGACCATGTGGTGGAGCTTCTGGTAGTAGATCACGCCGACGAACACCTCGGCGTCGAGCCGCCGGCCGGTGCGCCCGTCGTAGAACGTCTCGCGGCCGGACGGGTGGAAGCCGAGCGCCTTCAGCGACTCGCGGAGCGCCTCCTCGCGCTCCCCCGAGAACGGCGTGCCGTCGATGACGCGCCCCTCGAGCGAGCCGACCTTCCCCCCGAGCATCTCGAGCACGTGGGCGACGGTCATGCGCGACGGGATTGCGTGCGGGTTCACGATGAGGTCCGGCGTGAGCCCGTCGCGCGTGAACGGGAGGTCCTCCTGCGGCACGATGAGCCCCACGACCCCCTTCTGGCCGTGGCGCGAGGCGAACTTGTCGCCGAGCTCGGGGACCCGCTGGTTGCGGACCTTCACCTTGACGAGCTTCGAGATGTTCTCCCCCTCGGTCAGGATCACGCTGTCGACCCAGCCGGACTCGCCGGCGCGGACCGTGACCGACGTCTCGCGCCGCTTCTGCGGCGTGAGGAGGTCGGTCTTCTCCTCGAGGAAGCGCGGGGGGGAGGTCTTCCCCACGAGCACGTCCCCCTCGGCGACCTCGAGCTCCGGGAAGATCAGCCCGTCCTCGCCCAGACTGCGGTAGGCGGTGTCGACGCGCGCCCCCGCGACGTCCGGCCGCGGGATCTCGAACCGGTCCTCCTGGCCGCCCGGGTACTTCCGCTCCTCGCCGCGGTAGGTCCGGAAGAACGACGACCGGCCCAGGCCGCGCTCGATCGCGGCGCGCGAGAAGACGAGCGCGTCCTGCATGTTGTACCCCTCGTACGACAGGACGGCGACGACGAAGTTCTGCCCCGCCGGCCGCTCGGTGAACTCGACGTAGTGCATCGTCTCGGTCTGGAGGAGCGGCGCCTCCGGGTAGTGGAGGAGGTGGCTCCGGGTGTCCGGCCGCCGCCGGTAGTTCACCGACTCGACGCCGAGCGCCTGCTTCGCCATCCCCGCGCCCATCGTGTTCCGCGGCGTCGAGTTGTGCTCGGCGTACGGGATGAGCCCGGTGCAGACGCCGAGCATGAGGTTCGGGTCGATCTCGAGGTGGGAGTGCTCCTTGCGGAGGTACGACGGGACCGGGAACACGTGGTGGCAGTGGCCGCACTCGATGTCGGCGCTGTCATGCTTCTCGCCGGCCGACACCCAGCGGAGGTCGCTCCGCGAGAGCGCCCGCTCGCAGCTCGGGCAGCGCTCCGGCGGGGCGTACGCCTCGACGGCGACGAGCAGGTCCTCCTCCTCCTCGGCGTCGAGCCACTCGACGGTGCCCCGGTGGATGAGGTCGGTGTAGGCGAGCGTGCCGCGCTGGAGCTCGTCCAGGTCCTGCCGCGTCACCCGCGGCATCGCGTCCTTCACGACGATGAGCGGGCGGCGGAGCCGCCCGGAGTCGCAGTGGACGATCACCTCGTTCATCCGCTCGTCCGCGCGGACGTTGATCTCGTAGATCTTGTCGCCGAGCGACGGCGACAGCGTCCCGGACCGCCGGCGCTCGCGAATCTCCTGGACGAGCTCCGCCGGGTTCGAGTGGAGGCCGATGAGGTCCCCGTTCACGTAGACGCGGGCGGCGCGCTTCCCGCGCGGCCCGGTCGCCTCCTGGAACACCTCGGGACCGATCTCGCGCGTGTTGAGGTCGCGCAGGATGAGCGCCACCTCGTCCTCGTCCGCCCCCTCGGAGACGTCGACGCAGAGCGCGTAGTTCTTCACGAGGCCGCAGTTCTGCCCCTCGGGCGTCTCGTTCGGGCAGAGCCGGCCCCACTGCGTCGGGTGGAGGTCGCGCGCCTCGAAGTGCGGCTGGCTCCGCGTGAGCGGGCTCGTGACGCGCCGGAGGTGCGAGATCGTCGACATGTGGCTCGTCCGGTCGAGCAGCTGGCTCACGCCGGCGCGGCCGCCGACCCAGTTGCCGGTCGCGAGCGCGTGGACGAGCCGCTGGGTGAGGAGGTCCGGCCGGATCGCGGACGCGATGCGGAGGTCCTTCTTGCGGGCGAACGACCGCTCGAGCTGGTACTTGAGGTCCTTGAGCAGCATCGTGAAGGCGACCCGGAACAGGTCCTCCATGAGGTCGCCGGCGAGCTTGAGCCGCTTGTTCGCGTAGTGGTCCTTGTCGTCCTCGCCGCGCTGGCCCAGGTGGAGCTCGAGGACCGTGCGCGCCATCCGGCCCAGGTAGAGCGCCTTCTTGAGCCGGTCCGCCTTGGTGTCGCCCAGGTGCGGGAGCAGCGACCGGTCGAGGATCCCGTCGACCTTGCGCTGCCGGTACTCCTTCGCCTGGCCCGTCGCGAACTTCTTCTCGAGATACAGGAGCGCGTCCTCCGTCGTGAGGATCCCGTCCGGCGGGTACAGCTTCTTCGAGACCGACTCCTCGAGGTTGACGTTCAGGAGGTGCTTCATCGTCTGGACGAACGGCTCGTCCAGCGGGAGGAGCTCGCCGAGGACCGCCTGGAAGATCTCCTCGTCGTTCTTCATCCCGAGCGCCTTCATCAGGATCACGAGCGGGATCTGGCCGCTCGCCGTCGGGACGCTGACCTGGAGCACGCCGTCCTTCTTCTTCTCGACGACGGTGAGGGAGCGGTAGCCGCCGCGCTGGCTGAAGACCTTCGCGCTCTCGATCGGCGTCCCGTAGCGCTCGTTGAACTCGGCGAAGATCCGGTTCGGCGCGAGGTCCTCGAGGCTGATGATCACGCGCTCGGTCCCGCCGATGACGAAGTAGCCGCCGGGGTCGAGCGGATCCTCGCCGTACTCGACGAGCTTCGCCCGGTACTCCTCGTCGGAGAGCCAGATCTGGTCGTCCTCGGTGATCTTGTAGCGGTTCAGGTTGCACGGGCGGCTCTTCACCATGATCGGCAGGTCGCCGATGTGCACGTCCTCCGGCGCCCGCTCGACCCCGTTCTCGATGACCGTGACGCGGAGCGTGATCGGCGCCTGGTAGGTCAGGTTGCGGAGCCGGGCCTCCATCGGGGTGAGCGTCGGCTTCGAGCCGACCGGCTCCTTGACGAACGGCGCCCCGAT
>JASHRQ010000026.1 GCA_030037265.1 Thermoplasmata archaeon
GCCTGGTCGTCCGAAGGGTCGGTGGCACGGAAGTAGATGTAGCCGGGCAAGTAGGCCACGGGGGTCGGGCCCACGCCGTACTCGGTCTCGCAGAAGTCGTCCACGTCGGTCGAGCAGATCGCCACGGTGGTCGCCGCGGCCTGAAGGCCGCCGGATGGCGCGGCCGAGGCGGCCGGAGCGGTCGAGGAGCTGATTCCCGAGCTCAGGGCCGCAAAGCCGGCCAGGAGCAAGACGGCGGTTGCCACGATCGCCCACGCTGTGCGACGCATGGCTCTGAACTCGCGAAGTCCCCCTATTTGATGATTGCCGAACACTGGCTTGCGGAGACCCCGCGCCGGTCCCTCGCGGCACCCCGAGCCTCTGGCGGCGGGCCGGGCGGAGGTTCCGGGCTCGCCGACCGCCGAGCCGGCGCGTCCGACGCCGCGCCGACGAGACGATTTAAGCCGGACCGCCTCCTGGGGCGCGGCCATGTCCGAAGTTCTGCCCGGCATTCATCAGGTGGAGGGCGTCGACCCGAGCCCGGACTTCTCTACCCATGTGTACCTGGTGAAGGACAAGGGGGACCGGTGGATCCTCATCGACACGGGGCTCCCGGGCTCGGCACCGAAGATCGAGGCGTACCTCCGGAAGCAGTCGATCCCTCCGTCGTCGATCTCCGCGATCCTGCTCACGCACCTGCACCGGGACCACACGGGAAGCCTCGCCGCGGCGATCGCCGCCACCCGGGCGAAGAGCTACGCCCACTGGCTCGAGGCCGCGTTCATCGCGTGCGACCCCCCCTACGACGGACCGGGCTCTCCGCCCGCCGAGCCGGTCCAGGTCGACGAGAAGCTCAAGGACGGGGACCGGCTCGACCTCGCGGGCGGGATCGTCGCGTACCACACCCCGGGCCACACCCCCGGGCACACGGCGTACTACCTCCCGGAGCGGAAGGTGCTGTTCAGCGGCGACCTGTTCTTCGGCGAGGGAAAGCGCCTCCTCCTGACCCCCAAGGAGTACACCCACCACACCGGGACCGCGCAGGTCTCCGCGCGCCGCGTCGCGACGCTCCCCGTCGACGCGGTCATGACGTACCACGGCGGCCCGCTCCTGACCGGCGGCGGCGCCGCGGTGCAGCAGCTCGTCCGTGGCTTCTCGAAGTAAGGAGGGCGACCCGGATGGAGGGCGACGAGCTGCGCCGGCTGGTCCAGGAGACCAACTACGTCACCTGGCGCCGCCAGGCCGGCTGGGAGCCGCTCGTCATGACCCGCGCCGAGGGGTCCACCTTCTGGGATTCCCAGGGCCGGTCGTACCTCGACTTCTCCTCGCAGCTCATGGCGACCAACCTGGGGCACGGGAATCCCCGGGTCATCGAGGCGATCGTCGAGCAGGCCCGACACCTTCCGTACGCCGCGCCCGGGTTCACCACGGAGGCCCGGGGACGCCTCAGCGAGGCGCTGGGGGGGGTCCTGCCCGCCGGCCTGCGCCGGTACTTCTTCAGCACCTCCGGCACCGAAGCGAACGAGGCCGCGCTCAAGATCGCGCGCCTCGTGACCGGCCGCCACAAGGTCGTCGCCCGGTACCGGTCGTACCACGGCGCCACGGCCGGCTCGATCTCGGTCACGGGCGACCCGCGGCGGAAGGCGATCGAGCCGCTCCAGCAGGTGCCCGGGACGGTGTTCGCGCCGGACTGCTACTGCTACCGGTGCCCGTTCGGCCTCACCTATCCGAGCTGCGGGGTCGCCTGCGCGGAGTACGTCGACTACCAGCTCAACCACGAGCCGGACGTCGCGGCGATGATCCTCGAACCGGTCGTCGGCACGAACGGCGTCATCCCGCCGGTGCCGGAGTACCTGCCTCGCATCCGGGAGATCACCCGGGACCACGGGGTGCTGCTCATCGCCGACGAGGTGATGTCGGCGTGGGGGCGGATCGGCGAGTGGTTCGCCGTCGACCGGTGGAAGGTCGTGCCGGACATTCTCACGACGGCGAAGGGGATCACCGGCGCCTACGTCCCGCTCGGGCTCACCGCGACGACCGCCGCGGTGCACGACACGTTCCGGGACCGGTACTTCCCGCACGGCCACACGTACGAGGCCCATCCGATGACGCTCGGCCCGGCGGCCGTCGCGATCGAGGAGTACCGTCGCCTGGGGCTGCTCGAGAAGTCCCGGCGCGACGGCGAGTACCTCCTCGGCCGGCTCCGGGAGATCCAGTCGCGCCACCCGTCGGTCGGGGAGGTGCGGGGGATCGGGCTGTTCGCCGCCGTGGAGCTCGTGAAGGACCCCGCGACGCGCGAGCCGTTCAACACCGAGGAGGACAAGCTCGCCGGCCGGCCGCTCGTCGCCGACCAGGTCGCGGCGGCGATGCTGAAGGAGGGGGTGTTCTGCGTCAGCTGGATCTCCCACCTCATCGTCGCGCCCCCGCTCATCGTCACCCGCGAGGAGCTGGACCACGGGCTCGAGGTGCTCGACCGCGCGCTCGCCGTGGCGGACGCGAAGCGGGCGCCGGCCGCCTAGAACCAGCGCGTCGTCACGACCTTCTTCCGCGTGTAGAACTCGACCGCGTCCCGCCCCGTGGCGTGCAGGTCGCCGAAGAACGACCCCTTCCAGCCCGCGAACGGGAAGTAGGCCGCCGGCGCCGGGACGCCCACGTTGACCCCGAGCATCCCCGCCTCGATGCGGTACCGGAACTCGCGCGCCGCGCCCCCGTCGCGCGTGAAGATCGAGGCCGCGTTGCCGAACCGGGACCGGTTCGTGACCTCGATCGCCTCCGCGAGGGATCGGACCCGGATCACCGAGAGCACGGGCCCGAAGATCTCCTCCTGGGCGATCGACATCTCCGGGCGGACCCGGTCGAACAGCACCGGCGGCACGTAGTACCCGTCCTCGGCACCCGGGGCGGAGCCGCGCGCGGCGACCGTGGCGCCCTCCCGCTCCCCCGTCGCGACCCAGTCGAGCACCCGCTGGCGGTGGTCCGAGCGGATCACCGGGCCGACGCGGGTGGCCTCCGCCCCCGCGCGTCCGACGGCGAGCCCGCGGACTCCCTCGGCGAGCCGCGCGACGAGCGCGTCGCCCACCGGCTCGACGGCCACGACGACGCTCCCGGCGAGGCACCGCTCCCCGGCCTGCCCGAAGGCGCTCGACAGGATCGCGGGGACGCTCTTGCCGAGGTCCGCGTCCGGCATCACGATGAGGTGGTTCTTCGCGCCGGCGAGCGCCTGCACCCGCTTCCCGTTCGCCGCGGCCGTCGCGTAGACGTGCCGCGCCGTGGGCGCGGAGCCGACGAACGACACCGCCTGGACGCCGGGGTGCGCGAGGATCGCGTCGACCGCCTCCCGGCCGCCGTGGACGAGGTTGAAGACGCCGGGCGGGACGCCGGCCTCCCCCACGAGCCGGGCGAGCGCCGCGGCGGTCAGCGGCACCCGCTCCGACGGCTTCAGGATGAACGCGTTGCCGCAGACCATCGCGAGCGGGGCCATCCAGAGCGGGATCATCACCGGGAAGTTGAACGGGGTGATCCCGGCGACCACGCCCACCGGCTGCCGGACGAGCTCCGTGTCGATCCCCCGCGCGACGTCCTCGAGCACCGACCCCTGCATCGTCGTGGGCGCGCTCGCGGCGAACTCGGTCGCCTCGATGCCGCGGCGCACCGACCCGCGCGCCTCGTCGAGCGTCTTCCCGTTCTCGAGCACGATCGACCGCGCCAGCTCGTCCAGGTGCCGCTCCAGTAGTTCGCGCAGGGCGAGCATCCGCCGCGCGCGGTCCGCCACCGGCGTCTCCCGCCAGGCCGGGAACGCCTTCGTCGCCGCCCGAACCGCCCGGTCCACGTCCGCCGCGCCGGAGAGCGGCACGCGGGCGAGCAGCGCCCCCGTGGAAGGGTCCGGGACGTCGAGAGTCTCGCGCGCTTCGGCCCGGATCCAGCTCCCGTCCACGTAGTTCTCGAGCACCGCTGCGTCCGCCATGGTACCGGTCGACGGCAATCGCGGGAGACTAAAGCCGATTCTCCGCGCCGCGCGCCGCCGGGGGCCCTCCTCCGAGACCTTTTGTAACCGCGCCGGGTGCTGGGGCGCGGCGTGTCCCCGACCCAAGCCCGGGCCGGGAAGGCGCCCCGACGGCGGGAGAGGGTACTCTGGACGTGCGCCTGACGGAGGCAATGGCGACGTACGCGAAGCGTACGCTGCGCTCCGCGGCCCTCTGGAAGCAGGCGGCCGAGTGGACCCCGCTCGGCGTCCACAGCAACTACCGGTACATCGACCCTCACCCGCTGTTCGTCCGGCGGGGGAGCGGGTCCCGGCTCTGGGACGTGGACGAGAACGAATACCTCGACTTCAACATGGGATTCGGGGCGCTGCAGAGCGGCCACGCCCACCCGAAGGTCGTGGAGGCAGTCCAGGCGCAGGTCGCGAAGGGGACCCACTACGGCTACGAGTGGGAGCTGAGCCCGACGGTGGCGGAGAAGATCTGCCGCCGGTACGGCCAGGCGCAGGTCCGGTTCTCGACGACCGGCCTCGAGGCGACCCACCACGCCGTCCGCATCGCGCGGGCGGTCACGGGCCGATCGCTCCTGCTCAAGTTCGAGGGGGGATACCACGGCTCGCACGACACCCTCCTGGTCGGGGTCAAGCCCCGCCCGGAGGTCGCCGGGCCGGCGCGGCAGCCGAACTCGGTCCCCGCGTCGCTCGGGATCCCGCCGGAGGTGACCGGGAAGACCCTGGTCGCCCCGTTCAACGACCTCGAAGCGACCCGGGCGATCGTCCGGGCGCACCGGAACGACCTCGCCGCGATCCTCACCGAGCCGATCCCGATGAACATGGGGTTCATCCTCCCGGAGCCGGGCTTCATGCCGGGCCTCCGCGAGCTGTGCGACGAGGTGGGGGCGCTCCTCTTGTTCGACGAGGTCAAGACCGGGACGAAGTACTACCGCGGCGCCGCCCCCCGGGTGGGCGTGAAGCCGGACCTGATCGTCCTCGGGAAGTCGATTTCGAGCGGCGTCCCGGTCTCGGCGATCGTGACGCGCGCGGGGCTCCTCGACCAGGTGGGGCCGAAGAAGATCGCCCACGCCGGCACCTACAACTCGAACCCGCTCGCCATGGCCGCCTGCCTCGCCACGCTCGACCACGTGCTGACCGAGGACGGGATCGCGCGCTCCACGCGGCTCAGCGACCGGCTCGCCGCCGGGTACCGCGAGGTGCTCACGGACGCCCACCTCCCGGCGTACGTCGCCGCCGACGGGGTGTCGGGCATGGCGTACTTCACCGATCACGTCGTGCGCGACTGGCGGACCTTCTGTACCGTCGACTCCGAGCGCTGGATGCTGTACTTCTACTCGGCCCTCAACCGGGGCCTCATCCCGTCCGGGACGGGGCCGGACGAGCAGTGGACGATCTCGGTCGCCCACACCGAGGCCGACGTCGACCGGCACCTGTCGGTCCTCCGCGAGGTCGCGCCGACGCTGCGGGGCGAGACGCACGCCGGCACGATCGACGAGGCGGTGTAGGGCTCCGCCCCGTCTCTCGGGCCGGTCGCCGCCGGGCGGGAACGCGGGCGGCGGCGCCGACGAGCTGCGGCAGGGAATGGGTCTGGCCAGATTTGAACTGGCGTCTCGGAGTCCCGAACCCCGAAGGATGGACCAAGCTACCCCACAGACCCACGGGCCGGCGCCGCCGGGGCACCGAGCCGCCTTATTTGAGGGTAGGGCGAGGCCGTTTCAGCACCCCCGGGGGCCCTTCAAGTAGGTCCCATCGCAGTACGAGACCCGTGCTGACGGTCACGCCGGCCCCGGCGATTCCCGGGGTCGCCCCGATCGCGGGCCTCTCCTGGAGCATCCCGGGGCTCAAGGAGGACCCGACGCTCTGCCTGCGCTGCCGGGCGTCCCAGGGCCTCTGCGGGAAGCCGGTCTGCCCCATCCTCCTCAAGTACGACGCGTTCGCGAGGACGCTCCCGATGCTCGAGGGGCGGGAGCTGGACGGCTCCTGTCCGCCCGGCGTGTTCGTGGGCCGGTACGGGTATCCCCGGGTCTCCGTGGGCCCCCTCGTGAGCCCGCTCCACGGCGACACGCTCCTGTACGACTCCCCCGAGCAGTGGGTCGGTCGGTCCGTCGCGGAGGTCGTGGGGTTCCGCACCGGGCTGGTCCGCGGGAAGCGGCCGATCCGCGTGACCGACGCCGAGCGGCCGGACCGCTTCATCGAGGGGCTCCAGCTGCTTTCCCGGGCCCGGGAGAGCGCGGAGGTCGACGTGCGGTTCCGGAGGCCGCCCCGGGGCCACCTGTCGCTCTCCGACGCGCTCCCGCCGTACGGCCCGTCCGCCCCGGTCGAGCGGGTCACGCTCGACGTGCGGCGGGTCGACGAGAAGGTCGACCGGCTCGTCGACGACCGGGACGCGCTCGCCTCCGTCGCCGTCGAGGAGCTGTACACCCGGCGGGTCCCCGTGAGCCGGATCCAGCGGGCGTTCAGCGCCGGGACGCTCGGCCGACGGGGCCAGCGGAAGTTCGTCCCGACCCGGTGGAGCATCACCGCGGTCGACGACCTGCTGGGGAAGCAGAACCTCGACCGGGTGCGGCTGCTCCCCGAGCTGTCCGAGATCCTCCTGTGGCGGCTGACCGCGCTCGACAACCGCTGGTTCCTCGCGTTCCTCCCGGGACCGTTCCGGTACGAGTCGATCGAGGCGTGGTACCCCAACACGCTCTGGAACCCGTCCCCGGACCGGCTCGTCGTGATGGGCGACCACGAGGGGTACCGGGGACGGACGACGTACGCGTCGATCGGCGGATGCTACTACGCCGCCCGGCTCGCCATGAGCGAGGCGCAGCTCCGGCTCGGACGCCAGGGGGGCGCGCTCGTGCTCCGCGAGGTGCACCCGGGGGAGATCCTCCCGCTCGGGGTCTGGAACGTGCGCGAGTACGTCCGTTCCGCGCTCACCGGGCCGCCCACGCACGTCGCCGACCTCCGGGAACTGGACGAGCGGATCCGGGAGACGTTCGCGATCCCGCTGGACCGGTGGCACGGGGCGAGCGCGCTGCTCCACGAGGCGCGGACCCAGCGCCGCCTCGAGGAGTTCGACCGGCCCCGGTAGCGCGCGGGACCTACCCGCTCAGGACGCGCCGGCGCCGCACTTCGCGCAGAACCGGTCGCCGGAGAGGAGCGGGGCGCCGCAGGAGGGGCAGGCGGACGTCGGGATCGCCGCGCCGCACGCGCGGCAGAACTGGTCTCCCGAGGCGGCCACCCGGCCGCACTGGGGGCACTTCCCCCCGAACCCGACGGTCTCGGCCGAGGGCGTCGCGGGATGGTCGCGGCCCGGCGCATCGGCCGCGGCGGCGGGCGAGGTCGGCAGGCTCTCGACGCGCGCGCCCAGGCTCCGTCGGCTCTTGAGGGCCCAGCGGAGCGCCGACGTGAAGTCGCCGCGGTCGAACGCCGCCTGAGCCTCGGCTCGCTGCGACTCGGCCTCGCGGAGGCCCGCGTCGTTCCGCTGGGCGGCCCGGGCCTGGTCCAGCTCGCCGGACGCAAGACCGATCTCGAACCGGGCCTCCATCTTGTTCTTCGGTGGGCGGTCCGGGGCCGCCAGGTCGGCGGACGAAGGATCCTCGACGAACGCCGCACCGCCACCGGGGGCCGATGACAGGGGCGTCGGAGGGGCCGCCGCAGCGGTCGGAGCGACGGGGGACGCCGGTCGGACGGACGAGGCGGAGGCGGGGGACGTGGGCAGCGGGGCCACGCGCGCGCCGGCACCGTGGAGCGACGCGAGCTGGTCGGCCGCGGAGGTCGCGAGCTCGCTCGCGCGGGCGAAGTCGCCCGTCGCCCGGGCCTTGTCCGCGTCGGCGAGCAACGCCCGGGGCCGGCTCACGTCCACGCCCTCCCGCGCGACGGAGTCCGCGGCGACCCGGGCGAGCTGGATCTGATTGAACGACCGGTCGTCGAGCTGCCGCCGGGGCTCGTGCCGCGCGAACTCGCCGGTCTTCCGCTGCATGAACCGGTGGAACATGTACAGGGCGACCACGATGGCGATGATCGCCCCGACGACGACGAGCAGCTCGTCGAAGACGACCGTCACGAACCCGACCCCCCGCCGGCGCCGCCGGTGGAATCTAGCGGGCGTCGGGTATTAGAGGGATGTGGACGCCGGCGGCGGCTCCGCCGAGACCCCGTCGAGCGCGCGGCCGAGGAGGTAGGTGGCCCGGGCGCCCTCGATGGCGATCGTCCATCGGCTGCCGAGCGGCCTACGGTCCGGGAGCACCACCGGCAGGTAGGACCGGAGCCGGGCGACGGAGCTGCCGTGCCGCCCCTCTTCCACCACCCACCCGGGCTCGGTCCGGCCGAGCCAGCGCTCCAGGCGGGCCCGGGCGGTCCGGGTCCGGAGCTCCGCGAGGGCCCGCGACCGACGCTTCGCGACGGCGGCCGGCACCGGCGGCAGGCGGGACGCCGCGGTCCCCGGCCGGGCCGAGAACCGGGTCACGTTGAGGATCTCGGGCGCGACGTCCTCGACGAGGCCGAGCGTCGCCGCGAAGTCCCTCTCGGTCTCGCCGGGGAATCCCACGATCACGTCGGTGGCGAGCGTCACCGACGGCAGCCGCGCGCGGGCGCGGTCGACCCACGCCCGGAACTCCGCGGCCCGGTACCCCCGATGCATCGCCGCGAGCACCGGGTCCGAGCCGCTCTGGACCGGCAGATGGAGGAACCGGTAGAACCGCTCCCCCTGCATCGCCGTTAGGAGCCGCTCGCCGACCGGCGCGAGGCTCTGGGGGCTCATCATGCCGACCCGGATCCGGAACGACCCCGGGAGCGCCCCCAGCCGACCGAGCAGGTCGGGGAGCCGTTCCCCCGAGGCGAGGTCGACCCCCCAGCACGAGGTGTCGAGCGAGCTCAGTCGCACCTCGACGGCGCCCCGCCGGACCGCGGCCTCCACCTCGGCGACGACCCGGTCCGCGGGAACGCTCGTGAGCCCGCCGCGGGCGAGCCGGCTGAAGCAGTAGCTGCACCCGCTCGTGCATCCCTGCGCGACGGTCACCTCGGCCACGACCGAGGCCACGGGCGCCGGGGCCGGGGCGGGCCCCGCCGGCGCGACCGGTTCGGTGGCCCCTCCGGGTTCCATGCCGTCGAGCAGCTCGGGCAGCCGGTGCTGCTCCCGGATCGGGAGGAAAGTGGTCCGCGCGGCCGCCGGCCCGTCGAACAGCCCGGTCCGCAGCGGGACGAGGCAACCGGTCACGACAATGCGCGACGACCGGTCCCCGAGGGCGCGCCATCGGCGGACCATTCGGCGCTCGGTCGGGCCGATGACGCCGCAGGTCACGAGGACGGCCACGTCCGCCTGGGCCGGGTCGCGCACTTCGACGTGGCCGGCCGCCACGACGGCCCGCCCGAGCGCGGCCGTCTCCCCGAGGTTCTGGCTGCAGCCGTACCCCTCGAGGTAGACGCGCACGGGCTGGCCTCCGGGCGCTCGGGGCCCCGCGTCGCGCCCCGTCAGAAGACCGCGAGCTTCCCCGTGAGGAGCCGCTGCGGGATCGAGTCGATGTCCTCGAACCAGCGGTCGGTGATCGCGGTCGCGTTCTGCCGGACCGTCGCGAGCTTCACGCCCTCCGCCGGGAGGATCTGCACGCTCGCGACCTGCGGCTGCGAGACGGGCTTTCCGATCTGCGAGAGGATGCGGACGTGGACCTCCTTCACGTTGCCCCCCGCCTCCTTGACGATGTCCTGGGCGATCAGCGACGAGAGGAGGTTGTAGATCTTCCCGACGTGGTTCACCGGGTTCTTCCCCGCCGCCGCCTCGAGGCTCATCGGCCGGCACGGGGTGATGAGGCCGTTCACCCGGTTGCCGCGCCCGACGGAGCCGTCGTCGCCCGCCTCCATCGAGCAGCCCGTGACGGTCAGGTAGTACCGGCCGAGCTCCGGGTCGTCGGCGGTGTTGACGTCGATCGCCACCTCCCGTGCCGTGAGCTTCGCCGCGAGGTCCGCGACCCGCTCCTCCACCGTCGAGCAGACGTGCTGGTACTCGGTGGCGTCCTTCATCTCCGAGCCGACGAGCGCGGCGGCGATGGTGAGGCGCACCTTGTCGCCGTTCCGGCACGCCATCACCTTCACGTCCTCGCCGAGCGCCGGGAGCTTCTTCTTGAGCTTCGTCGTGAGGAACCGTTCGGTCTCGAGCACGAGGCGCTCGGTGTCCGACAGGGGGGCGAACCCGACGCCGAACGACGTGTCGTTCGACAGGACCTCCTTCTGCTCGAACACGCCGCGCAGGTCGACCGACCCCGAGCCGATCTTGCAGTCGACCTCCACGTGCTTGTCGACGTCGACGTGGGAGCAGACCGACCGCAGGTAGGAGCGCGCGGCGTCGAGCGCGACCTGGCGGAACGGCAGCTTCTCGCCGTTCACCTCGGTGGTCGCCCGGCCGACCAGGAGGATGTAGATCGGCGAGGTGACCTTGCCGCCGCCGAACTTCGGCTCCGAGGCGCCCCCGACGACCTGGGTCTCGTCGGTGTTGTGGTGCAGGATCCGGCCGAACTCGTCGAGGTAGAGCCGGCACAGCGCGCGGCTCACGCTCTCCGAGATGCCGTCGGCGATGGAGTCGGGGTGGCCGATCCCCTTGCGCTCCACCAGCTCGACCTCCTGGTCCTCGATGTGGGTCGTCGGCAGCTCCTCGACGGCGAGATTCCGGGCCATCGTTTCACTCGGGCTCGGGCGTGCGGGTCGCGCGCTTAAATCTTGCGATGAGGACGGGAATCCGCACGGCGTCGCGGCGGAACGCGCCGGGCGCGACTCCGTTGCGCCGGAAGAAACCGCGGGCGTCCGCGCGGTCCCGGCGCCGCGGACCGCGTCGACCGGGCGCCCGGAGGGCGATTCGGGCCCGTCGCCGTCGCGCGACGGCGCCAGTCCGACGCAAGTTAGATATTCGGCCCGGACCTGCGAACCGTACCCGAGGCCCGGGTAGAAGCGCACGGTGCAGCCTTCCGCAGACGGGCACGGGGCGGACGCGCCGGAGGCTGGCTGGGGACGCGTGGCGGGCAACGCCCCGCCGAGCGCTCCCGGCGACGCCGGGCTCGTTGCGGCTCCGGTGCCTCCGAGTCCCGCTCCGACCGCTGCCCCGCCCCCCGCCGGGGGCGGCGGGTTGTTCGACGGCGCCCTGTCGGCCGCCTCCGAGCTGTACCGGGGGAGCCGGGAGATTCTCCAGGACACGTACGTCCCGAGCCGGCTCCCGCACCGGGAGCACCAGGTGCAGCAGGTCGCCGAGGTGCTGGCCCCGCTGCTCCGCGGCGAGCGCTCGTCGAACCTGCTCATCTACGGGAAGATCGGCACCGGCAAGACGGCGGTCGTGAGCCAGGTGCGGACGGAGCTCCTCCGGCACGCGGCGGCCAAGGGGCGCGTCGTGGCCGTCTCGATCAACTGCGCGAACATCGACGCGCCGTACAGCCTCCTCCAGACGGTCGGCAACGAGCTCGCGACGAAGGAGGCCGACCGGATCCCGACCGGCTGGTCGCTCGACCGGGTCCAGGCCCAGCTGCGCGCGCTCCTCGACGGCCGCGGCGGCACGGTCCTGCTCGTCCTCGATGAGATCGACCGGCTCGTGCGGAAGAGCGGGGACGGGGTGCTGTACACCCTGAGCCAGATCAACACCGAGCTCCAGAAGGGCCGGGTCGTCCTCGTCGGCATCTCGAACGACCTCAAGTTCACCGACCAGCTGGACGCGCGCGTCCGGAGCCGCCTCCACGAGGAGAAGATCCTGTTCCCGCCGTACGACGCCCCGCAGCTCCAGGACATCCTCCGCGACCGCGCGCTCCAGGTGTTCCGCGACGGCGTGGTCGAGGCCGGCGTGATCGAGCGGTGCGCCTCCTACGCGGCGCTCGAGAACGGGGACGCGCGCCGGGCAATCTCGCTGCTCCGGCTCGCCGCCGAGACCGCCGAGCGCGAGCGGTCGCGGCGGATCACGCAGGACCATGTCGTGAAGGCGAAGAACCGGTTCGACCTCGACCTCGTGCTCGAGTGCGTCCGCTCGCTCCCCCCGCACTGCAAGGTGCTGCTCTACGCGATCCTCCAGGGGTACGAGCGCCGGCGCGGCGGCGTGCTCACGGGCGAGGTGTACGAGGGGTACACCAAGCTCGCGCAGAAGCTGTCGCTCCCTCCGCTGCACCCCCGGAGCATCTCGAACTACGTCCTCGAGCTCGAGAGCCTGGGGCTGATCCAGGCGAACGTCGTCTCGCGCGGCCGCGGCGGCCGGACCCGGGAGATCTTCGTCGAGGTCCCCGTGTCGGAGACGATGCGGGCGCTCGAGGACGACGAGCTCCTCAAGGCGTTCGCCCGGCCGCGCTTCCTCTCGCAGACGGTCCTCACGAACTTCGACAACCCGAACCGGTCCGGGCCGAACTACGGCTGATGCCGCCGGGCGCCCGTGCCGACCGGGCCCGGGTCCGCGCGGTGCTGTTCGACGTTGACGACACGCTGTTCGACCACCGGTACGCCTCCCGCGCGGGGCTCGCGGCGCTGCGACGGACGCACCCGGCGCTCCGGACCGTCGACTTCGCGACGGTCGACCGGCGGTACCGACGGCTCCTCGAGTCCTCGTGGTTCCGACGAGTGCTCGCGGGCGAGATCACGCCGGCGGAGTCCCGCCGGCACCGGATGCGTGCGCTGTTCCGGAGCGTCGGGGTCCGGCTGGGCCCGGACGCGGCGACGGAGGTGGTGGACGAGTACCGGCGGGCGTACGGACGGCACCGCCGCGCGGTGCCCGGGGCGGCCGCGGTGCTGGACGAGCTCGGCGCGCGGGCGCGGATCGCCGCCGTGAGCAACAACTTCACCCGCGACCAGGCGGAGACGCTCGGGGCGGTCGGATTGCTCGACCGCATCGACCGGGTGATCGGCGTCGACGTCGCCGGCTGCGCGAAGCCCGACCCCCGGATCTACCGGCGGGCCCTGGCGGAGGTCGGGGCGCGGCCCGGGGAGGCCGTCATGGTCGGGGACAACTGGACCGCCGACGTCGTGGGCGCGCACCGGGCGGGCATCCGACCGGTCTGGTTCCGGCGGGAGCCCGGGAAGCCTCCCGTCGCTCCCCCCGCCGCGGTGATCCGGTCGTTCCGGCCGACCGCCCCGGCGGTCGAGCGGATCCTCGGGCCGATGCGAGGTCCGCTCGGTCGGGCCCGTCCGTAGGGCCCGTCAGCCCTCGGCCACTTCCGGGAGGTCCGCCGGGGCCCCCGCCGGTTCCCCGGACCGCGCGCGACGGCGGAGCCGCTCGCGCCGGAGCTCGGCGAGCTCGCGGTCGATCTCCCGCAGCTCGCGGGCCGTCCGACGGACGCGCACCCGGGCGATCGACTCGAGCGCCGCGATCTCCCGCTCGAGCCGCGCGGTATCCCCCCGGAACGGGGGCATCCGTCACTCCCCGACCGGGGCGTCGATCTGCGCCTTCTGGAGCCGGTTCGAGAAGTCGACGAAGACCGTCTTGATCTCGGTGAACTCCTCGATCGCGACGCTCCCGGCCTCGCGCCCGCCGGTGCCGGTGCTCTTGATCCCGCCGAACGGGAGCTGGACCTCGGCCCCGATCGTCGGGGCGTTCACGTAGGTGATCCCGCACTCGAGGTCCTGCATCGCGCGGAAGGCGAGGTTGACGTCGGAGGTGTAGATCGACGACGAGAGGCCGTAGTCGACGTCGTTCGCGACGCGGACGGCCTCGTCGTAGTCGCGGACGCGGATGACCGACAGCACCGGCCCGAAGATCTCCTCCTTCGAGATCCGGGTCCCGTGGCGGGTCTCGAAGACGGTGGGGGCGATGAAGAAGCCCGCGTCGTAGGCGCCCCCGGTGAGCTTCTCCCCGCCGGTGCGGAGCTTCGCCTCCGCCTTGCCGACCTCGATGTACCGGAGGATCTTCTTCTCCTGGTCGGCCGAGGCGACCGGGCCGATGTCGGTGCTCGGGTCGAGCGGGTCGCCGACCTTGAGCTTCGCGACCGCCCGGTCGAGCATCCCGAGGAACGTGTCGTACACCTTCTCGTGGAGGATGAGACGGCTCGTCGCGGTGCAGCGCTGGCCGGAGGTGCCGAAGGCGCCGAACAGGAGCCCGTCCAGCGCGAGCGGGAGGTTCGCGTCGTCCAGCACGATCATCGGATTCTTGCCGCCGAGCTCGAGGTGGACCGCCTTGAGCGACTGCGCGCCGCGGAGGTAGACCCCGCGGCCGGTCTCGACCCCCCCGGTGAACGACACGGCGCGCACCCGCGGGTCGTCGATGAGCGCGTTGCCGACGGCGCTGCCCGCGCCGGTGACCAGGTTGAGGACGCCGGGCGGCAGCCCCGCGTCCTCGTACACCTTCACGACCTCGACGGCGCAGAGCGAGGTCGAGGAGGCCGGCTTGAACACGACGGTGTTGCCGCAGACGAGCGCCGCCGCGATCTTCCAGTTGGGGATCGCCGTCGGGAAGTTCCACGGCGTGATGCAGGCGACCACCCCCTTCGGCTGGCGCACGGTCAGGCAGAACTTGCTCCGGAGCTCCGACGGGACGGTCTCGCCGAACATCCGGCGCCCCTCGCCCGCCATGTACTCGAGGAAGTCGATCGCCTCCTGGACGTCCCCCCGCCCCTCGGCGATGACCTTGCCCATCTCCTGCGTCACGACCCTCGCGATCCGTTCCTTCCGCTCCCGGAACAGCGCGGAGGCGCGGAGCAGGACTTCGCCCCGCTGCGGCGCCGGGAGGCTCCGCCACTTCGGGAAGGCCGTCTCGGCGGCGCGCACCGCCGCGTCGACCTCGCGCGGCGTGGCGGCCACGAACGACGCGAGCACCTGACCGTTCGCCGGGTTCGAGGTGGTGAACCGGGTGGCGTTCGGCGGAGTGACCCACTTCCCCTCGATGAACAAGCCGAAGTCCGGCGCCGGAGCCATCTGGTATCCCCTCGCCCCGGTCGGACAGGGCGGGGATTCAAAAGGCTTCGCGGAGGAACGCAGGGGACCCGGCGGGCCGGGGCGCCGGCCCCCGCGCGCGACGCCCGCGTGGCCGAGAGTTTTTAACGGCCGCCGCGTCCGTCCCGTCGATGCGCGGCGAGATCCACGGGGAGATCACGCTGAGCCAGGCGCTCCCGGCGGGCCGGGCGGCGCTCGAGCCGTTCTTCCCAGCGCTGGCCGCCGATGCGCTCCGTCGGGTGCTCGGCCCGACGGGCGCGGGGGAGCTCACCGCATGGCACCTCGAGGGCGACCGGCTCACGCTCACGCTGACGGCGGACGGGAGCCGCGCGCACCAGGCGCTCCTCGCGATCGCCCGCCAGCTCCGGGAGCAGCTGGGGAAGCGGGAGAAGGTCGGGGTCCGCGCGGTCCGGGCGGCCCATTACCGGCTTACCTTCGACGTCGACGCCGCGCCGGAGCGGCCGGTCCAGCTCCCGATCCCCCACTCGCTCTCGTTCGACGGGACCCACGCGACGCTGCTCTTGGAGGGCCTCGACGAGGCCGCGCTCCGCGACAACTGGTCCGACCGCGCGGCGGCGCTCGTCGAGGAGAAGGTGCGGCGCCAGCGGTACGGGGGCAAGGAGCAGTACTGGAGCCTCCTGCACCAGGGCCCTCCCCGGGACCACCGGTTCGACCGGGACCCGACGGAGGTGATGATCGAGCGGAACTGGGTGCGCAACGGCCCGACGAAGGGACGCTGGTTCCTGGGCCCGGTCGTCGCGCATCTCCTCCGGACCATGGAGCGGATCGCGATCGACGAGGTGCTCCGGCCGCTCGGCTTCGAGGAGGTCGTCCAGCCGCACCACGACTCCTTCGACATCCTCCTCCGGACCGGGCACCTGGAGGGCCTCCCGGGGGAGTTCTACTACGTCGCCGAACCGAAGAGCCGGGACCCGGCGGACTGGGAGCGATTCACCGACCTCGTGAAGATCACGCGGGCCGTGCCGGAGGAGGAGCTCGCGCGCCTCGTCACCGGCCCGGTGGCGGTCAACTGCTACGCCCAGTGTCCCACGATCTACTGGTGGCTCTCCGGCCGGACGATCGCCGACGAGACCCTGCCGCTCAAGGTGTACGACCGGACGGCCATCTCCAACCGGTACGAGAGCGGCGGCCGGCACGGCCTCGAGCGGGTCGACGAGTTCCACCGGATCGAGCCGGTCTTCGTCGGCACCCCGGAGCAGCTGCTCCCGCTCCGCGAGGACCTCCTCGCGCGGTACCGCCACGTCTTCGACGACCTCCTCGAGCTCGAATGGCGCACGGCGTGGGTCACCCCGTTCTACCTCCAGCAGAGCGGCGGCGGGGGGGTCGAGGACGACCGCGAGCGGGTCCGGGGCACGATCGACTTCGAGGCATACCTGCCGTACCGGGGTCCCCGGGAGAAGGCGGAGTGGCTCGAGTTCCAGAACCTGTCGATCGTCGGGGAGAAGTACACGAAGGCGTTCACGATCCGGCCGCAGAAGGGCACGCTCTGGTCCGGCTGCTCGGGCATCGGGCTCGAGCGCTGGCTCATCGCCTTCCTGGCCCAGAAGGGGCTCGATCCGGAAGGATGGCCCGAGGGGTTCCGCCGCCTCGCGGTCCCCCTGCCGCGCGACGTGAGGTTCCTCTAGCAATACCCGGCACATTGAGGCGAAGCTCTCAGCTTGAGATTGGCCCGCTCATCCCGCCGGCCCAAACGCTCCAGCCATCATGCCCTCCGCACGGGGTCCGGTGAGCCGACTCTGCATGGCAATCGGTTTCCCCCGGGTGAACCCGGAAACGCCGGACGGGCAGACCCTGCTGCGGGGCCCTGGCTGCCATTCAGATTCCGCGTAAGGGCAGACCCGATTGGCGAGTTGAGGGGACGCTCTGCTCAGGGGAGTAGTGCGACAGTGTATGTACCGGAGACGTTGGCCCCGTACTCCTCGGGCGAGCCCGTATCCGCTGGAACCACGGTGCCGAATATGATGCGACCTCCTTCCGAAACGAAGCTACCGGATCCATTGAGTCCAGTTGAGGAGTAATAAAACGCCACCAGGCCGGAACAACCGCTCACCACGAAATGCTGGGCAAAGGGGAGAACCACCTGCCAGCGAAACGAGACGTGCGCGCCCGCGGGAATTGAGATGAAAGAGCCCTGGCAGGCTGAACCTCCAAGCGTGTCAACCAGTACTCCCCGGACGATTGAGAAGGACTGACGCACGGGGACCGACACGAGCAGAATCAGGGTCAGGGCAATCAGCAGGCCAACCAATAGGCCGACCACGCGGGGCCACCGGGCGTCGTACCGCGGTGTCATCCTTGGTTGCATGCGGAAGGGGGACCTTGTGTAACTGGTGCAGCGAAGTCCACATCAAACTCGGCGGACCCCAAGGAGCTCGGGACTAGGTTCGCCGGGTCGATTGTCTGTTCCATAAAATATCCCGAGCCATCTAGGAAGTACGAGCACGAACTCATCGCGAGGACTGGTGCCTCAACAGAGAATCCGGAACTTAGGCTGGTAGTCATACCCTCAAACAGCGTCGATTGATCCGCACCCAGGCTTGGGACTACCGCGGTGGCGAGTGTATCAGTGTTCGCGTCATACTGCACCGGTGCCTCCTCGTCAAAGTCCGCAGTGGTTTGGTCTGGCGAGAAAGGAAGGCACATTTCAATCCCGTACCACTCGCCACCACTTGTGAGGTCGTCAATAGAAAAGTTACCTACATTTCCGGGCGCTAGCCCCGGTAGGCCAGTATAATTCCAATAACTGACAGAGATAGCGACTTCATCACCCAAATGAAGATTCAGAGTGGACGGACCCGTTGTCTCAGAACAGTCAATCGCGCTCGCGTTGTGGTAGAAGATGGACCCGGCGCTCGAACTCAATTGGGCTGCTCCGTACGGTACGTCTTCGAAGAATCCAAGGATTGAGGTCGAGCTCGATGTGGCTTGAATTAGCACACCGGCCTGCCAGAGGCGTGCATTTCCATTGACGCCGCCGATGCCGACCCAAAACCCGACCGCGTCGGTGCTCGAGACGCCGTTGCTAATCCCTGGGAAATACGCGACAGATGATGGCAAGACAATTGTAGCCGATGCGGACATAATACCCGCTCCGGATTCTGAGTAGCCACCCCAAGGCTGAAGTGGTTGCGCCAGCGCAACCGAGGTAACGCCGCTCGAGTCGCCCGAAAAGACGTTGAGAGTCGCGGTATATTCCATCGGGTAGGTCACAGTCCCGGCGTCGGTGTACCAGGACTGAAGCGACTGGCCGAGCCCCTCGGACGCCGCAGATTGGTCGAACGACACCGTGAGACTGGAGGGGCTGTAGAGCGTGAGCTCGGACCCACTTGGAATGGCCGGGCCGTCACCCACGGTGATCGTCCCCGAGTCGTTGTAGACGACGAACTCCATGGTCAGCGTGTGACCGTAGTACGGCACGAAGGACCCGGTCGCACCCGCGTCCGTGTAGCACGTCTCTCCGGTGATGTCCGACGACACGACGGCCTTGTAGTAGAACGTCTCGTAGCCGGCTAAGCCGGATAAGTGCAGGGAACCCGAAGCCCCACTCGCGGTTCCGCTTAGCGTGGAACCGTAGCTCGTCGTTGGACCGTAGTAGAGTTGCGCCGTCGTATCGGAGGGGCTTGCCGTCCAGTCGAACGTTGCGGTAGATCCCGATGAACTGTTGAGGTTCACCATCGCCTGATACTCGAGGTCGACCTGCTTCTCCGTCGTACAACAGTCAGGAGCGCAGTCCACATGGTTAGGACACGCCACGCAGAACGGACTGAGGGGGCTAGAGGAAGGGTACGAGCTGCTCGGCTGCATACTGTCCACGGCCGAAACGAGTGCGAATTGTCCCAGGAGCACAAACGCGAACCCTGAGCAGATTGCAACGAGGCGAATCGACCGGATGGGCGTATGTCCTCTAGCGCGTGTCCAAACGGACATTGACGAGGACATGATGACACTGCCGTTGCGCTACTTATGCTGATCACCCCGTCCGACCGTGCGCGCCTCGATGCGCATGGGAACGAAACTCCCATTTGAGTGCACGCGCGAGCAAGTGTGGCCGGTACGCGGGAAGGGTCGGTCGCCTCGTCCACTCATCCCGTCCACTACTAGGTCGCCGTCGTCGTCCACGTTCTGGTTCGCCTGTCCGCCTTCCTCTCTCCCGGGGGAACCTGGCCCCGGAACCCAACCAGCTCCTGTACGGGCTCCCATGCCTCCCGGAACGGAGCACTCGATGGCCCTGTCGCTGGGGCGGCCACAACCACGCTCATGCGGGGAGCACCGGGGAATTTTCCATCGCCCGGGCCCGGGTTCACGACGCCCGAAGGGTGTCGCAGTTGATGGACGCTTTCACGTCCACTCGGACCGCCCGACGGATCCGACCCCATCGACTGGAGCACTACAAGCTCAGTCGGTACAAGCGGTTCGAGTAGGAGATGCGGTATGTGGTAGGCCCCTACCTCGACCCGCCGGAGCGCGCGCTGGTCCTCTCGGTGCGCGAGAAGACCCAGATCCGGGCACTCGGCCGAACCGAACTGGACCACCAGGCACAGGAAAGAAATCCCGAGCGGCAGACCCACGATTATGGGCGGAACGGGACTACCGACCTGTTCGCGACGCGTGAGGTGCAGACCTCAGGGATAGCGGAAGAGTACCACCAGCGGCACCGAGCCAAGGAGTTCGTCGCATTCTGCTGGACCCTCGGCCGGACCACGCCCTCCGCGTTTGACCTCCGCCTGTTCCTCGACAATCCTGCCACCCGCAAGATGGCGAAAGTGAAGCGGTGGGTGCTGCGGCACCCACGCTTCCACTTTCATATCGTGCCGACGAGTTCGTCCTGACTGAATCAGGTGGAGCGATGGTTCAAGGAGCTTACGGACAAGCGTGTGCGTTGGGGGACGTTCCGCCGCGAGCTCGAGCTGATCGAGGCGCTGAAGCTCTTCATGAAGCGGTACAGCGAGGTCCCCCGTCCCTTCAGTTGGAGGCCGACCGCCGACCAGATCCTCGAGAAGGTGCGTTGGAACCGGTTAAACGTAGACCTGTCGAGGACACTACACTCGGGGCAGGGGCGGTGACAACCACGTGAGTTCACCGAAGATTGTTACCAACGAGGGGGGCGGCCCCCGCCTCAATTCTACGGACGCGTCGTAGTATGGGGGGGCCCACAACGCCATAGCAAGCCGTCCGCATGGGCCCCCGTGCCTACTCGCGGATCGTCCGGTCCGACGCCGTCGCCGTCGGGCGGGCTCCAGCGGCGCCTCGAGGACTTCGGGCTGGGACCGGCCCCGGTAGCCCCGTCCTCGCCCGCCGAGCGGCCACCGGCGCTACCGGGTATTTGGGAGGAGTCGGACGGGTCGGTCGTGCACCCGCTGCTCCGGGACGGTGCGCTCCGGTCGCTCCCGTTCCAGGTCTCGCTCGCCCGGACGGCGATCGAGCACGACACGCTCGCCGTCCTCCCGACCGGTCTCGGAAAGACCGTCATCGCGGGACTGGTGGCGGCGGAGGTGCTCCGTCGGGGCACGGGGAAGGTGCTGTTCCTCGCCCCAACCCGGCCGCTCGTGCGCCAGCATGCCGAGACGTTCGCCCGGTGGTTCGTCTCGCTCCCCCGCGCCTGCTTCACCGGGACCGTCCAGAAGCCGGTGCGCGAGGGAGGCTGGGGGTCGGCGGACGCGGTGTTCGCGACGCCGCAGGTCATCGCCAACG
>JASHRQ010000027.1 GCA_030037265.1 Thermoplasmata archaeon
CTAGTGCCATGTAACCGATTTGTGCGATAATATATCTATTCGGACTTCTTCCCGCCGCTCGTGCGTGTCGCGGCCCCCGTCGTCCTCGCTCCCACCGAGCGGACGGAGCTCCAACACTGGGCTCGGGGTCACGCGGTCCCGTACCGGCAGGTGCTCCGCGCCCGCATCGTCCTCGCCGCCGCCCAAGGGCGCTCGAATGACCAGATCGCACAGGCCCTCAGGACCCGGCCCAACACCGTCGGCCTCTGGCGTCGGCGCTTCGCCCTGCTCCGACTGGAAGGGCTTCGACAGGATGCACCGCGGACCGGTCGCCGACCGTGCCTGTCGCCCGCCGTGGTCCAGCGAATCCTCCGTACGACCACCTCCGAGAAGCCGAGGGGCGATACCCACTGGTCGACCCGATCGCTGGCCCGACGCCTCGGCGTGAGCCACATGACGGTCCAGCGCGTCTGGACCGAACACGGACTCCAGCCGCATCGGACCCGGTCGTTCAAGCTGAGCCGGGACCCACGGTTCGTGGAGAAGCTCATCGACGTGGTCGGGCTCTACATGAATCCGCCCGAACGGGCGGTGATCTTCAGCGTGGACGAGAAGCCCCAAGTGCAGGCGCTGGAGCGGACGCAAGCGGTCCTTCCGATGGCGGAGCAGTGGCCCGAGGGGCGGCCCCACGACTACCGACGCCATGGGACGGTCGACCTGTATGCGGCGCTGAGCATTCTGGACGGTCGCGTGACCCATGCGTTCTACCCGCGCCACCGGCACCAGGAGTTCCTCGCGTTCCTGCGGGTCTTAGACCGACAGGTACCGACCGATCTGCCGGTCGAGGTCGTGCTCGACAACCTCAGCGCCCACAAGACCGACGAGGTCGAGCGGTGGCTCCGTCGGCATCGACGGTTCCACTTTCACTTCGTGCCCACGGGATCGTCGTGGGTGAACATGGTCGAAGGTTGGTTCAGCCAGTTGGAGGAGAAGGCGATCTACCGAGGGAGCTTCACCAGTGTGCCGGCCCTCAAGGCGGCAATCGAGGAGTTCGTCACGGCGAGCAACGGCCACGCCGAGCCCTGGGTCTGGACCAAGGACGTGAACACGATCCTCAGGAAAGTGGCCCGGATCCGTCAGCGGATGGGCCTCCCACCGTTAATATCGCATCCGTCAGTTACGGGGCACTAGGTAGGGTCGCCGGTGCCTACTCGTCTATCTGCCTCGCATGAGGGCACGGACTGGGGGCCACGGGTCCGACAACCAGACGGTCCCCGACGCGGATTCCACGTGGGGAGGGTAATGGACATGACGTGAATGTTGTAAGTAGGCGCGAAACCTTGGTCGCGCCGACTTGGGGTTGGAGTTCGAGAGCGCCATGTTGCAGCAGGCCGAGTTCGAGAGTCTGGTCGGGAAGGCCAGGCAAGATCCCCGCATCGCGCGGGACGAACGCGAAGTGACCGCGAAGTACGGCCCGATGTTCACGCCGCAAGGCATCGCGGCCCTTAACCCGACGGCATTCAGAGCGTTCCTCACCATTGGGGAAAACCGGCATTGGAATCCGATTCATCGGTACGGCGGGCGGCTGACCGCCGACTTTCCCCTCCTAAAGAGTGCCCTCGCGGTTTTAGTCGATGAAACCAAGCCAATCGCGGGGCGAATCGACGAGGCGAGGGGGATGGTCCGCGGCCGTGGCCTGGGCAAGGCCGTTATCTCGGCGATCCTAACGGTGGCTCACCCGACGAAGTACGGAGTTTACAACAGCGTCTCGGAGGCCGGGCTGAAGGAGATTGGAATGTACCCGGACGGAATCGACGCCCTGTCGACCGGCAAACGGTATGAACAAGTCAACCGGGTCCTCACCGATCTTAGCGCACGGTACAAAATCAGTTTCTGGGCGCTAGACATCATTTGGGAACAGCTCGGGGCGGGTGACGAATCCGTGTCCTCCCCCCCGACTCCGGCAGAGCCGGTTCTAGGTAAGGAGACTCCGATTGGTGGCGCTCCCCCCGGCAGCTTCGTGTTCGAAGAGGAGAGACAGCTCGAGAGCTTTCTCCTAGATCACTGGGACCAGATCGGTCAACTGAACGCCTTAGAGATCTTGACCGACGAGGATGGCGAGATCATCGGGGACCAGTTCCGAATCGCCGGAATAGGGAAGGTCGACATCCTGTGCAGGAACAAGGACGGGTCGGGCTTCACGGTAGTGGAGTTGAAGCTCAAGCGGACGAACGACGATGTTATTGGCCAAGTGACCCGGTACATGGGCGGGGTCAAGGCGGATTCGAACCTCATGAAGGACGGCCAATCGGTTTCTGGCCTGATTATCTGCCTAGACGCGGACAAGAAGTTGATGAGATCGCTATTGGTCGTACCGAACGTCGAGCTCCTGACCTACGAATACCAGGCAAGGTTTTCCCTCTTCAAGAAGGCGTGAAGTTCTACCCTCAGAGGAAACTCATCGACTTCGCTTGGCCTCCTTGTCGATCGCATACCTCAGCTTTGGGCCGCACAAGGCGAAAGGGCGGGCCAAAGGTAGCCGCGACGGTTGCCCCAGGCTAACTCGGGCGCGTCGATAACTGGCGTCGGGTCCTGACACTCGACTCCAGTGCTTGGCAGTGCCTTCCCCGTCATAGCAGCGTGATTCCCTGACGACGGAGTCGCACCGGTAACCTCCGACGATTCTCCAGCCGGCAGCAGTTGCCGAGACGGTAGCCCACCGCGCGTCCCAGCATCTGGAGGAGATCCTCGAACCGGAGCAGCTCCTCACGGATGCGGAACCCGACGGGACCTTGCCTCCCCTCGCTCGCGTAGAGCAGCTTGAGGATGATCCATTCGTTCTGCAGGAGCATCCCCACGCCGACCTGGAGGAGGCGCAGGGACGGGGAGCGGCTCGAGGTCCGGGCGAGCGCTTGGCCGAGAATGCGATAGCTCGACTCGATGCCGAACCTCCCACGATACCGGTCGGCGATCTCCTTCAGGGAGAACTTCCCGAGGGCGGCGTAAATCAAGTACTGACCGCCGTGCTTGCCCCACTTCTTCCCGCCCTGGTAGCGTACCACGACGTGGATTGTCAGCTCGAGGGGTGGTCCCCGCCCCTTGGAGTCCTTCAGGACGTGGGTCGTGGTGTAGGAGCGTTGCCCGTGCTCCCACTTCTTGCGTTGCCTCGAACCGAGGCGGAGGGGAACTACGGCAGGGATCCCCTGCGCCCTCAGCCACGCGAGGACGGCGTAGTTGTAGAACCCCCGGTCGAGGAAGACGGCCCGGAGTTGCCCACCCGCCTGTCGGAAGTCGTGGAGCGCCTTCTGGACGGCGGGAAGGGTCCCGCCGTTGTGGGGGTGGAACCTCAAGGACGCGATGAGCCGGTATCGGGGCAGGAGGATCGAGAGGGAGGCGAAGCGATGGGCTCGGTGCGCGCCGCGCTCCTCCTTGGTCTTCACCACCTGACGGCGGTTCGGGTCGGCGGGTCGACCGTAGTACGGACGGTCGTGGAAGTCGATCGCCACGTCGACCGGTTCCCTCGGGACGAACGGACGGACCTGGCGGTGGGTCGTGAGGGTGAGGGCGCGCTGGGTCTGACGGAGGACGAGATGGCCGAAGAGCCATCGGACGGTCCGGTCGGAATGCCCCCGACGGCTCTGGGCCCGGGCACGGTGGACGGAGGCGCGGAGGACCGCGGCTCGAAGAAGAAGGTCCGCGGTGTCGCGGACCGTCGCTCGTGGGAAGCCTCGAGAGAGGGCGTTCTTCAGGAGAGGCAGCAGCCAGGCGAGTGCCTCGGAACGGATCTGTCGGTCCGTGAGCGTGCGAGGCCGCCATCGGGTCCGACGTAGCGGTGGGCTTTTCTCTCGGGGCTGAGCTCCGGGTCCTGCGGTCTCACGACCGCCGCCGCGGCGGTTTGGGTACGCACTGAGTCGTCCGCGGTGTCCCCCTCTTCAACGGGGAACTCCATCGGAAACTGAACGGCCCCAGAGAGCCGAGAACTCACGAGCTCACGTCAGTCGACCGGTTGCCAAGTACTGGAGTCGGGAACTGTCGAAAGAGGCAGCCGAACCCGACCCTCGCCGCATCATCGACCCTGCGGATGCGATCCGGACCTCGCGACGCGCGCGGCCGGCGGGAAAGAGCCTCTGCGTTGTCGAGGAGGACCCTGAAGGCTTCGGCGACGACCGGGGGCCTCCCACCCACGCGTTTCCCCGTCTCAAGGTCGATACTCGTGGAAGCGACGAGCCCGCTCCGGGCGAACTTCCGAACCAGGGATTGGAACCGGGCGATGTCGCTTGGGTACGCCCGCGTCCACAGTTTGGTCGGGGTTTGGGTGGTGAAACGGGATGGTTTGGTTGGTGAAACCGGGGGGGGTACGAGGGGTTGGGAGGGGTCCTCGTTGGTCCCGGAGGAGATGGCTCCTGACGGAGGGACTCCTGGGTTCTGTGTGTGAGACAGACCCCGGGAGGCTCCGCGCGCGTCGTACAAGTTCAGACCCTCGTCGACCGCCGCCGCGTGAGCCGGATGAAGGTGAACGGGTGCGACAGCCCGTGGATCGGGCAGAACCAGATCCCGAGGACCTCGTTCCAACGGATTGGCTGACGGCACGTCGTACACAGGACCAGGACGGGCGCCGGCCCGGACGGATCTACCGCCGGGGCTTCCTCCTCCCCTCCAGGCCGGCCTGACTCGACCGCCCGTGGGTCTCGCGCGCGGATCGGGGCGCGGATCGGGGGGTAGAAGGAGGGCGCGCACTTCGAGGGAGCCGGCTGCCGGACAGTACCGCGCTCTTGGAGCCGCGAGGAGGGGGGCTCAGAAAGGGTTGGGCCGGCCGCTTGGGCCGGCCCGGGCTCTGCAGGACGGAGGTAGGTAGAGCGGAGCAGAGCCGCGTAATCCGAGTTCAACCGATCGAGGTCGCGGTGGAGCAGGGGGCAAGGGGGCGCGGTTGACCCGCGACGGCACTTTCCCCTGACGGAACGGGCCCGCCGGGATTCGAACCCGGCCCGGGGGATCAGCTCGGCGCGCCGGGAAGGAGGTCGAAGCCCGCCTGCGCGAAGTCCGTGTCAAAGCCGAACGCATGTCGGATGCCGAGCGCTTCCATCGTCACAAAGCTAAGACAGTCGGTGAGACTCCAGCGCTTGTCCCGGCGAGACTCGAGCCGCTGCCAAGCCTCCCAGAACCGATCCGGAGAGGTCCACACGATCTGGACGCTTTCGCTCTCGGCCAGCACGCGACGAAACTCTCGGGCCAGATCTCCCGAGGCATGCAGTCGGAGATAGGTCACGGCCTCGGCCAAGACGAGATCGGTCGTGATCAACCGACCGTAGGCGCCGCGACCCAACTCCCGCTGGAAGCTTCGGGCTCGGGGATGGAAGCGGTCGCGCTCGTCCAGCAGTGCGATCCACGCCCCGGTATCGACGAAGATCACGGTCGAGAGTAGAGGATCCGGTCGTGTTCGACGGACGCGCTCGTGTGCCGCCCTCGTCCCTTAATCAACGGAAAGCTGTGGAAGATCGGGTCGTCCGGGTTCACGCGATCGGGAAGCAGGTGCGCTCGCAGCGCCTCCCGAGCGACCTCCTTCATGCTCTTCCCCTCCTTGCTCGCTCGCTCCCGGAGCAGCCGGTACTCGTCATCGGGAATGGCCGTCTGGACCAACTTCATGGTCTATGAGACATGAACCCTCGCGTATTTACACCCGGTGGCGTCCCGGGCGAGGCGGGGCGCGGGACCGCGATGGGATCCCTACTTTTCGATGGGCGGCTCGCCACTTCTTGGGCTCCCGCAGTGAGGGAAATCCTCGGTCTGTCATGGGAACTCCCGGACTGACGCTCGCGGGGGACCCGCCGATCGCAGCAGGTCCGAGTAGGACCCGGTCTGGAGGGAGTTCAAGGAGATCCCGAGTTCGCGCAGCATGGCACGGAGCTCGGAGTGAGCGGTCGCGGAGGTAACGCCGGGGTCGATGGTGCGCTCGAACTCGAGGAACGCGCCGAGCCCTTCCACCTCATCCAGATGGACACGGGTCCCTCGCCAGTCGAAGACGCGCCGGACCTTGGACACGACGACCCGCACTCCGAGGGCCGCACTGAGCACCGGCTCGAGTCCATGGCGGGGCGGGAGAGCGGTGAGGACGATCCGGCTCTCCTTGGTGTCGGCCACGTCGAGGCGGTCGTACCAGACCAGTTGGTCCTGGCCGGGTCGCTGGATCCGCAGCTTGAGTCTCCCCTGGACTCGGAGAAAGTAGACGTCTCGCTGTCGCAGGGTCGATTGGAAGCGCCCC
Organism: Thermoplasmata archaeon; assembly: GCA_030037265.1. Taxonomy (GTDB): domain Archaea; phylum Thermoplasmatota; class Thermoplasmata; order Lutacidiplasmatales; family UBA184; genus JAKIWV01. The sequence goes on from JASHRQ010000027.1 coordinate 6,239, forward strand.
CCGGACGCTTTCAGGCGTTCTTCGACTTCACGCGGGAAGTCCAGTCGAGCCTTGAGCTCCACAAGCGATTTTCGTAGTGCTCCCGCCGCCGCCTCCTCCGACTCGGCCTCCTCTCTCGTCACCATCGGGCCTTCCCCGGTCGAGCCGCGGAGCAGAACCGCTCACACCTTGAAGCCGATGTCGGCGTCCACGGGGGGTCCGGCCGACGCTTCGGTTAGACGGGCCCGCCGGGATTCGAACCCGGGTTCGAGGCTCCGGAGGCCTCTGTGATGTCCAAGCTATACTACGGGCCCGCGAGGGGGGCCATCAATACGGCACCTACTAGAGGTCACCGGTGCGCGGGCTTCGGGGCGCCCGCCGCGGCATCCGCAGGGGCCGGGGGCCCGTACTGCCGGGTCCACTGCTCGACCAGCGGGTCCCGTCGGGGCTTGTAGACCACCGAGTAGAACCGGGCTCGGGACCGGAGCGTCGGCTCGTCGAACCCGTCGACGAGCTCGCGGGCCTCCGTCCAGGCCCGGCGGAAGTTCTGCTCGCTGCCGAACCGGGCCGCCACCTGCTGGTGGAACTTCTCGGGAGTCTGGGTCTCGCCGCCGATCGTGAACCGGAGGTCCGGAGCGGATAGGTCCCGGTACGCGAAGTCGTCGCCGAGGGAGTAGGTGTTGCCTTCTGGGCGACCCGCCGCGCCCGACCCTTCCCCCGGCACACCGGTCGTGCCTCCCCGAAATCCTCGCTTCGCCGCGGCGTAGAAGATCGCCCGGTTGAGTCCCCAGGACTGGGCCGAACGCTCCGGCAGGCCCAGCCGCTCGGCGCGGGCCGCCTGGAGCATCGCCATGACGGTGAACCGGGTGATCCGCCGAACGCGGGCCGGAGGCACTTTTCCCCCTGAGTGAGCCGAAGGTCCGGAAGGAGCCGGGAGGTTCTTCAACGTTCGGGACGGCGAGCCGGCCGCTGGGCGCCCCGGGCCCGCGCGACCGCCGGATGTCGGTCGCCCCGTGGCGACAAACCCCCCGCGAGGAGCGGCCCACGGACCGGTCCGGGGAGACTCCCGCGCCCCCCAACCGATTAATCCTCCGGTCCGCCCGCGTCCCCCGTGCCGAGTCTCCGGCTCCACCACGTGCAGCTCGCCGCTCCGCCGGAGTCCGAGGGGGCCGCTCGACGGTTCTACGGCGAGCTCCTCGGCCTGCGCGAGATCCCCAAACCGGCCAATCTCGCCCGCCGGGGAGGGGTCTGGTTCGAGCTCGCGGGCGCCCAGCTCCATATCGGTATCGAAGCCGACTTCCGGCCGGCCCAGAAGGCGCATCCGTCGTTCGAGTCCGGCCGGCTGGGCGACCTCCGGAAGCGTCTCCAGGCGGCGGGCGTCGAGACGTGGGAGGACGAGCCGTTCCCGGGCCGGGACCGGTTCTACGCTCGGGACCCGTTCGGCAACCGCATCGAATTCATCGGACCGGCCCGCCGGCCTACGGGACGGCGGCCGCGACGGGCTCGCCCTTCCCGGTCCCGGTCATGAGCCCCTCGAACCGCGTGCTGCCCCTGCGCCTCGCGGAGTTCCGCTACCCGACGGAGCATCCCCGTCACGGCGCCGCCGGCGTGGTGTACGGGTACGTCGTGCGGTCGCCGCACGGATGCCTCCTGTTCGACACCGGGATCGGGCCTCCGCATCCGGAGATCGACGCGTACTACGCGCCGCGTCGGGTCCCGCTCGACCGCGCGCTCCGGGACCAGGGTCTCGGGCTCGACGACGTGACCGCCGTCGCGAACTCGCATCTCCACTTCGACCACTGCGGCGGGAACGCCCGGTTCCCCGGCCTCCCGATCTACGTGCAGCGACGGGAACGGGAGGCCGCGCGCGCGCCGAACTACACGGTGCGCGAGTGGGTCGACTTCCCGGGGGCGGACTACCGGGTCGTGGAGGGGGACGTGGAAATCGGGGACGGCATCCGGCTGCTGGACACCCGCGGCCACACGCCGGGCCACCAGTCGCTGAGCGTCCCGACCGAGTCGGGACTCACGGTCCTCGCGGGCCATGCGATCTTCTCGGCCGCCGAGTACCGCGGGCGTGCGGTGCCCGAATCCTCGACCGACGAGGACCGACGGTCCGCCGAGCGGCTCCGGGCGCTGGACCCGGCCCGCGTCTACTTCAGCCACGACGACGACGTCTACGACCGCGCGCCGTCCCGGGGCCGGTAGCGCCCCCCGAGGCGCGCGCGGGGCGGCCCGCGGGCGTCCTCGACCGCGGCGGGCTCCAGTCGTACTCCATCCGCTTCGCCACCGTGCGCGCCGGGTCCGGCCCGACGAGGCGGGCGACCAGGTGCAGGGCGAGGTCGATGCCCGACGAGATCCCCGCGGCGGTCACGACCCGCCCCTCGTCGATCACCTTCCGGTGCTCGACGACGACGCCGTCGAACGCGCGGAGCTCGTCCAGCGCCGCCCAGTGCGTGGTCGCGCGACGGCCCCGGAGGAGCCCGGCCGCCGCGAGGACGAGCGCCCCCGTGCAGACGGAGGAGATGGTGGCGCCCCGGTCGTACGCCGCCCGGAGGTACGCCAACGCGACGGGGTCCTTCGCGACGGCCCGGGCGCCCGGGCCCCCGGGCACCACCAGCACGTCGACGCGCGGCGCTCCGGGGAACGCCGCCTCCGGCTCGCACCGAAGGCCGTACGACGCGACCACGGTCCCGTGCCGGGGACCGATCAGGATCGCCCGGACCGAGCCGGGGAACAGACGAGCCGTGCAACCGAACACCTCCCACGGGCCGACGAAGTCGAGCTCCTCCACGCCGTCGAACACCAGGATCCCGACGGAGGTCTCCTGGGTCGTCCCCGGGCGCGGACCCGACGACGACGGGAGCGGACGCCCCGGTGCGGCCCCCGGGGGTGGAAGGACGGGTACGGGTCCCGCCATCCCGAGCCCTCCCCGCCCGCGGCGTACGCCGGGGTCAGCCCCGCCTCGGACGCGCCCGGCGTCGGCGGGCCGCGGCGCGACCCAGGTCCCGCGCGAGCGCCGTCGCGAGGCGTCGCCACGAGGCGCGGTCCTCGTCGCGGATCGTGCGGCCGCGCGCGGCGACGGTCGCGGGGGTCGGTCGCTCGGCGTGGCGCTCCACCTGCCGGCCGGTGAACCGGAGGCGCGAGCCCCGCCCGGACCGGGAGAGCTCGTACAGGAACTGCGAGTTCGCGAGCGCCCCGTCGGCGTAGGTCGCGGTCCACATCCACCGGTCCGGGTACAGCTGGACGACCTTGGTCTCGCGGACCGTCGCCCGCCCCTGCTGCACCCGGTCGGTCAGCCGGATCGTCCCGTCGGCGAGCCGTAGGACCGTCCGCGTGCCCGCCCGGCCCATCAGCCGGAGGTCACCGGGCTCGTAGTCGGTCGCCCACGCGAACGCCGCGACCGGCGGGGCCCGGAGGCGCACCGTGAACGAGTACGGGATGCCCCAGAGCGGCATCGACTCCGCGAGGGGCGTCGGGCGGATAGAGTTTCGCGGGGCGCGTCCGGGGGCCGGAAGCCGGGCCCGCTACGCGGCGTCGGCCGCGTCCTTCTTCCGGGGCGCCGTCTTGGACTCGCTGTAGCCGCAGCGGCCGCACGAGCGTCGGTTGTCGTGCTCCGCCAGGAACACCCCGGGCCCGCACTTCGGACAGGGACGGTGGGTCCGGACGAGCTCCTCTCCCCGGACCTCGTAGAGGCCCACCCGCGCCTTGCCGGCCATCGCTCAGCCGCTCTCCTTCTTCGCCGCGCGCGAGCTCTTCGGCTTCGCGTGGGGCTCGGCCGGGGCGGTCTCCTCGGCGGGGGGTTCGGACTTCCCCTTCGGGGCCGCGGGGGCCGGTTTCTCCGCGCCGGCCTTGGGGGCGGCCTCCGCTGTCTCCTCGCGCTTCGGGCGCTCGGTTCGGTGGGGCTTCGCCTTGGGCTTCTCGGACTTCGATGCGGCGCCCTTCTCCGGC
>JASHRQ010000028.1 GCA_030037265.1 Thermoplasmata archaeon
ACCGAGCTCACCCGGACGAGCCGACGCGGCACGTGGTGGCATCCCCCCAGGACGGAGAGCGCCCACTCCCGGGCCGCCTCGGCCGTCGCCGCGTCCGCCGTCTTGACGAAGGGCTGCCAGACCGCCCGGCGCACGTAGAACATCCCGGTGACCTTCCATCGCGGCATCGCAGCGGTCGGACAGGCGCGCCACCCGGGATGCTCTATTAACCCTTTGGCTGGACGCGGAGCCCACGCCGGGCCGGGCCGTCGGCACGACGCGTTCGGCCCCCCGGAGCGACCTTCGGGATGGGACCCAGCTCCGCGCCGAGTCGGAGCCCGGGACCCCCGCGGAGGCGCGGTCGGACCTGTCGCACGGCTCCGGCGGGTCCGCGCTACTCCGACGGGGGCGTACGCTCCCGTCGGGTCCGCTCGGCCGACTCGCGCTGGAGGAACCAGGTCTCCTGGCGTCGCTCGAGCAGCTCGGAGGCGCGCTCGGCGGTCGGGGCGGGAGGAGGGCCGGCGACCTCCGGGGGTGGATCCGGAGGACCCGGGGCCGGCGGGTCCGACGCTTCGGACCGGTCCCCGAGTCGATCGTCGAGCGTGCGCTGGGGCCTTCGGGCCGTCATGTTCCCGCGAGCTCCTGGACCTCTTGCCAGCGGCGGTCGACCTCCTCGTCCGACAGCGCCACGGCCGGAGAGAGGACCACGGTCTCCCCCCATCGGTCCCGCGCGTCGGGGAACTGCTCGACCGTGAGCGGGAGCACGACCCCGTCGGCGTGGGACTCGTGGACGGCGGACCGCAGCGCGTCGTGCGGCTCGGAACCGCTCCCGAGCACGCGTACCGGACACCGCGGGTCGAACCGCCGAAGCACCCCCTCGGCGAGCGAGCGACTCTCGTCGGTCGCGAGGAGCGTGATGCGACAGCCGCGCTTCATCATGAGGTAGGCCCCGAGCGCCCCCCGACGGCCGTCGACGAACGCCACGACGTGCCCCGCCACGCCGACCGGGAACCCGCCGGGGCCCCGCAGGCGGTCGGAGTAGAGATAGGTCCGAGGGCCGCGCACCTCCACCGAGATCTCGACCGCCGGCCGGTCCAGGTCCACCGTGAGGTGCCGGTCGGGCCACGTCGCGAGCACGTGCCCTCCGAGCTCTCGGGCCAGTTCCTGGCTCGTGAACGGGTGCGTGCCGCCGGTCCGCCGGGCCCGGATGGCGAACGACGCGCCGTCGGCGAGCAGCGGGCCGGCCCACTCGGTGATCCGCGCCTTGATCCGGTCCCGGTCGCTCGGGACCTCCTCGACGACGCTGACCGACGTGACGCCGAACACGCGCCGCACGAGGCGGGCGGCCTCGTCGGGCGCGTCGCTCTCGACGTACAGGTGCCCGTGGTCCGCGCGCAGCCGGCAGGTGCGGCCCGCCGCCCGGAACTGCTCGAGGATGTTCCGCTCGAGCGACCGCTCGAACTCCCGCCGGACGGGCGGCGACTTGAGCGCGAGCTCACCGTAGCGCACCAGGAGCAAGGTCATCCGGGAGAACGGTTAAGACGGCCGCGCCTCATCAGCGTTGTCCGTCGGGAGACCATGAGCTCGCCGTCGTCCGGGGCCGGCGGGCCCTTCTGGGACCCGTGGGAGCCGCTGCGGCAGCATGTCGCGAGCGAGCTCGCCCGCCGCCTCGCCTCGGCCGGCGCGCCGGAGACCGTAGAGGCGCTCCTTCGCCAACTGGAGGTCGCGTCGGTCGGCGTGGCGGACTTCGGCGTACCCGTCCACCGGGCGGCCCAGGCGGCGGGCGTCCCGGCCGAGCGGCTCGCCGAGCGACTGGCGGACGGATTCCCGTTGACGGGGGGGCTCGCGAGGGTGACCGCCGACGGTCCCTACGTGAACTTCCACGCCGACGCGCCGACGCTGGTCCGCACGACGCTGGAGCTCGTCTTCGCTCGCGCCGGAGCGTACGGTCATGCCCCCGCGCGGACCGAATCGGTGTGCGTCGAGCACACGAGCGCGAACACCACCGGCCCGTTCCACGTGGGCCGGGTCCGGAACGGCATCATCGGGGACACGTACGCCCGTACCCTCCGGGCCGCCGGCTTCCCCGTCGTGACGCAGTACTACGTCGACGACATGGGACGGCAGTCCGCGATGATCACCTGGATCTGGTCCCGGCCGCTCGACCGATGGCCGGCGGAAGTTCGCGAGGGGTCCGCGCTCCCCGGAGCCGAGCGGCCGGCGTCCGAGAAGCCCGATGCCTGGTACGGCCGACCGTACCGGTTCGTGAGCGAGCGAGTGAAGAACGACCCGGGCACGGCGGCGAGCGTCGGCGAGCTCGTCCGGGAGCTCGAGAGCGGTCGAGCCCCGCCGGCGCATCGGCGCCTCGCGACGGAGATCCTCGACGGGATGCTCGCGTCGCTCGCGCGGCTCTCGATCCGGTTCGACGAGTTCGTCTGGGAGTCGAGCTTCGTGGCGGACGGGTCGGTCGACCGCGTGATCGACCGGCTCCGGCGCGCTCCGCACGCGCAGGTGGAGGAGAACGGGGCCCTGACGGTGGACGCCGGGGGATACGGCCTCCCGCAGGAGAAGGCCCGCATCGTCGTGACCCGCGGGGACGGCACGTCCCTGTACGTCACCCGCGACATCGCCTATCACCTCGCGAAATTCGCCCGGTTCGCCCGGGCCGTGGACGTGCTCGGCCAGGACCATCGGCTCCACGCCCGGACGCTCTCCGCGCTCCTCGCGGAGCTCGGCGAGGAGCGGCGGCCCGAGTTCGTGATCTACCAGGACATCACGGTGCCCGAGGGCGGCCGGATGTCGACCCGCCAGGGGAAGGCGGTCTACCTCGACGACCTGCTCGACGAGGCGACGGAGCGCGCCCGCGCGGAGGTGCTCCAGCGCCGGGAGGACCTCCCCGCCGAGGAGGTCGACGGCATCGCGGCCCAGGTCGCCGCCGGCGCGGTCCGCTTCCATATCCTCCGCATCGCTCCGGACAAGCCGGTCAAGTTCCAATGGGAGGAGGCGCTGGCGTTCGACGGCCGGAGCGGGCCGTTCCTGCAGTACTCCTACGCCCGGGCCTCGAGCATCCTGCGGAAGGCCGGCCGCGAGCGCCCCCCGTACCCGTTCCGGCCGGGGGCGCTCGCGACGCCGGAGGAGGCCGCGCTCGTCCGCGCGATCGCCGGGCTCCCCGGCACCGTCGCGTACGTGGCGCGCACCGGCCACGTCCACACGCTCGCCACCTACGCGTTCTCGCTCGCCGAGGCGTTCAACCGGGCCTACCAGGCGGTGCCGGTGCTGCGCGCCGAGGGGGACCTCCGCGACGCCCGCCTGGCGCTCGTCGCGGCGGCGCGGCAGGCGCTCGGGAATTCGCTCGACCTCATCGGGATCGCGCGGCTCGAGCGGATGTGACCCGCGACGCCCCCGCGGCGGATCCCGCGGGTCGGAGCAACGGGTCGGGTACCCCCGCCGCCTCGAACCCCTTCCGGCGGAACCGGCAGGCATCGCACCGACCGCACGGGGCGCGTCCCCCGGCGTAGCAGCTCCAGGTGAGCTCCCACGGAACCTGGAGGGCCGTTCCCCACCCGACGATCTGGGCCTTCCGGAGGCGGAGGAGCGGGGCCCGGACCCGGAACCGCGTCCGCCCGGTGACCCCGGCTCGCGTCGCGACCCGGGCCAGCCGCTCGAACGCCCGGAGGAAGGCCGGCCGGCAGTCCGGATACCCCGAGTAGTCGATGGCGTTCGCGCCGATGAACAGCTCGTCGGCGCCGACGCTCTCGGCGTAGCCGAGCGCGAGCGACAGCAGGATCGAGTTCCGCGCGGGGACGTACGTCGCCGGGATCCGATCCCTCGATCCCCGACGCGCCCGACGGCGCGACGGAAGAGCCGCCGACCGGTCGAGCAGCGCGGACCGGAGCAGCCCGGCCAGGGGAAGGCGGAGGATCCGGTGCTCCCGGGCGCGGAACCGCCTCGCGAGCGCCCGGGCGCTGGCGACCTCGCGGGCGTGCCGCTGACCGTAGGTCACGGTGAGGCAGTACGCGTCCCGCCCCTCGTGCCGGGCGATCGCGAGGGTCGTCGCGGAGTCCATGCCCCCGGAGAGCAGCACGACGCACCGGCGGGCTTTCCGGGCCGGCACGTCAGACCCGGCCCCCGGCGGCCGCCACGCACAGCACGGCGATCAGGACCGAAGCGACCATCGCGGTGAAATTGGTCCCGCTCTTGCCCAGCCACCCCCGGTTCTCCACGGTCTCGCCGAGCACGCTGTCGACCTGGCAGCCGACGAACCCGATGGCGGCGACGCCGAGCACGAACGGGAACGGCATCGGGACCGGCGAGGAGAACAGGCGGAACAGGCCCCACCCCACGGCCGCGGTGGTCAGCGCCCCGACGAGCGCCCAGACCTCCCCCAGGGCCGAGACCCCTCCGTTCGTCCCCGGCTCCACCGGCCGGCCGCTGAGGATGCTGCGCGCCCGTCCCGACAGCACCCCCAGCTCGCTACCGAACGTGTCCGCCGCCCCGAAGGCCAGCGCCGACGTGTACAGGAACGCGAGCGTGGTCATCGGGAGGGACGACGGCACGGCGAGCGCGATCACGACGAGCGCGACCGGAACGATCGCGTGCGCCAGCACGTTCGCGACCCGGCGCTCCCCGTGGGTCCCCTCCTGCACTCGTCGGCGACGCTTCTCCTCGAAACCGACGCGCGTGGCGAGGACGCTGCCGACGAAGAACAGGACGAGCAACGCGAGGTAGGCGAAGCCGCCGAGGATGACGATCGCCGCACCGCAGACCGTCGCCACCGCGCCGGCCGCCGGGGTCAGCGCCTGGGCGCGGACGGCCCCCGCCGCGAGGAGCCCCGTGGCCACCACTCCGACCACGGCGTCGAGAATCGCGAGCACCAAGGGACGCGCCGGAGCGCCAGCCGTCGCGGAGCTTACAAGCTTTGCCGACCGCGATCACCCGCGGGCGAGTATCGCGGCCGCGGCGGAGCCGAACGACGCGACCCGGACGTCGGGCGCTACGCTGCGCTCGGCGAGCTCGCGGTCGACCGCGGCTCCGTGGCCGGCTTCCGGCAGCAGGACCGTGAACAGCCCGAGCCGGTTCCCCGCTTCGATGTCGGGGGCGCGGTCCCCGACCATCGCGCTCGCCGCGAGGTCGATCGACCAGTCGTCCGCGGCGCGGAGGAACAGCGCGGTGCCGGGCTTCCGGCACTCGCAGTTCTCCTCGGGTCGGTGCGGGCAGTGGTAGAACGCGTCGACCCATGCCCCCCGGGGCGCCAACCGTTCGTTGAGCCGCCGGTGAATGGCGTGCACCGTCTCCTCCGGGAAGAACCCGCGGTGGACCCCGGACTGGTTCGTGACGCAGACGACGAGGTACCCGTGGCTTCGCAGCAGCCGCAGCGCGTCGCCTACTCCGACGGTGACCTCGACGGCCGCGGGGTCGGCGAGATAGTGGAGGTCCGGCATGAGGGTACCGTCCCGGTCCACGAACACCGCCCGCCGACGGGTCCGCCGGGGTCGGCTCGCCGCGGCCACGCGAAGGGTCTCGCGGCCTCCCTCATAACGCTTTGACCGCGGATTCGCTCGCTCCGAGGGGGAGCCGGTGCCCGAGCCCGCGCTACTGGAGGACCTCCGCCGGCGGTGGCACGACGGCGTAGCGGCGGCGGTCGACGGGGCGCCCACGATCTCCGTGCTGTTCTCCGGCGGACTCGACTCCTCGCTCGTCGCCTGGAGCGCGCGCACCCGGGCGGACGAGACGCTCCTCACCGTCGGGCTGCCGGGCAGCCACGCCGCCCGATGGGGCGGGGCGGCCGCTAGCCGGCTTGGTCTCCCGCACCGGTCGGTGACGGTCTCGGAGGATGACCTGGACCGGGCCGTGGCCCGCTTCTCGGGCGATCTCGAGGGTCGGTCCCGCGTCTCGGCCGGCGTGCTCCTCGGCCTCTGCCTCGGGCTCGGGGCCGCCGACGCTCGTGTCGTCCTGACGGGTCAGGGCGCTGACGAGCTCTTCCTGGGGTACTCGCACTTCGAGGGACGGTCGGACGCCGAGGCCGTCGAGCGCGCCGACGCGGACTGGGGTCGGCTGGTCCGGACCGACTGGCCGGCCGCGGTGCGGGCCGCGCACGAGCTGGGCCACGAACTCCGCTCGCCCTTCCTCGTCCCGGCGTTCTCGGAGTTCGTCCGGTCGCTTCCCTTCGCGGTGCGACGGGGCGACGGCGAGCGCAAGGCGCTCCTGCGAGCGCTGGCCCGGGCCGAGGGGCTGCCCGCGGAGCTCGCCGACCGCCGGAAGACGGCCCTTCAGTACGGAAGCGGAATCGACCGCTGGCTCCGGCGTCGGGGGTACGGCCGCGGCGTCGGTCTCACGCCGCGCGCACCCGAGTACCCGTCTCGTCCCGCAGCGCCCGCGGGAGCGACGGGGCGTCCGTGATGACCGCCCGCGAGCCGCCGGCCCGAAGGAACGCGAGGACCGCCTCGACCTTCGGCTCCATCGAGCCGGTGCCGAACTCGCCGCGACGAAGATACGCCTCGAGCTCGTGGGGAGTCACCTCGCCGAGCCATTGCTCCCACGGCTTCCCGAAGCCGATCGCGGCCCCGCGGACGTCGGTGAGGATGACGAGCGTGTCGGCGCGCAACGACGTCGCGACCAGCGCGGCCGTGCGGTCCTTGTCGATGACCGCCTCGACCCCCTCGAAGGTCCCCCGGGTTCGCTCGAGCACCGGTACTCCACCGCCGCCCGTCACGACCGGCACGATCCTCCGGCCCCAGTCCTCCCGCAGCAGCTGCTGGAGCGCGGCACCCTCGACCCAGCGGAGCGGCGCCGGCGAGGGTACGACGCGCCGCCAGCCCCCGCGGGGGCGGTCGTACACCATCTGCCAGCCCTCCCGCTTCCGCAGGAGCCGGGACTCGGCGTCGGTGTAGTACCGCCCGACCGGCTTCGTCGGCTCGCGGAACGCCCGGTCCCGTCGCGAGACCACCGTGCGGCTCACGACCGCGAGGACGGTCCGCGGCACCTTCCGACGGGCCAGCGCGGCGGTCAGCTCCTGCTGGACGAGGTAGCCGATCTGCCCCTGGGTCTCGGCGCCCAGCACGTCGAGCGGGCGGCGGGGCAGCTCCCGCTCGGCGAGCTCGCCCTCGCGGAGCAGCACGCCCACCTGCGGGCCGTTGCCGTGCGTCACGACGAGCGAGTGGCCCTCCGCGACGATCTGCGCCAGGACGCCCGCGGTGAGACGCATCTGGCGGACGGTCTCGGCCCAGGTCCCCGAACCGCCGGCCCGTTCGAGTGCGTTCCCCCCGAGCGCGACCACGACGACGCCCACGCTCCGTCCCCTCGCCTCGGGCACCGGTGCCCGGTTAAAAGGCCGACGCGGAGGACGGCCGCTCCCGGGGAAGCGGTCGCGGGCTCGCGCCCGGGCGCACCGCTAAATAGCTCGCGTCGGGTCGCGTCGCCGTGACGGACCCCGCGGGAGAGCTGTTCTGCCCGCTCGAGTTCCGGTACGGCCGTCCCGAGGTGCGCGGGCTCTTCTCCCGCGAGCGTCGGCTGCGTCGGGCGCTCCGGGTGGAGGCGGCGCTCGCCGAGGCCGAGGCGGAGCTGGGCATGATCCCCCGCGAGGCCGCGACGGTGATCGCCCGCGCGGCGGAGGGGAACGCGGTGACCCTCGACCGGGTCGATGCGCTCGAATCCGAACTCCGGCACGATGTGATGGCGATCGTCCGGGCGCTCGCCGAGCGGTCGGGCGACGCGGGCCGGTGGGTCCACTTCGGCGCGACGTCGGTGGACATCACCGACACGGCCCTCGCGCTCGAGTTCCAGGAGGCCGCGGCGGTCCTGCGCGAGGACCTGACCGACCTGGCCCGGGTGCTGCTCGACCTCGCGCACCGGTATCGCGCGACGCCGCAGGTGGGCCGGACCCACGGACAGCACGCCGTGCCGCAGAGCTTCGGCTACAAGATGGCTGTCGGCGCCGCGGAGGTGCTCCGGCACCGGCAGCGGCTGGACGAGCTCCTCCCGCGGCTCGCCGTCGGGAAGATGGCGGGCGCCGTGGGCACGGGGGCGGGATTCGGGGTGCACGCCGCGGCGGTGGAGGCCGCGGTCATGGGGCGGCTGGGCCTCCGGGCGGACGAGGCGCCGACCCAGCTGGTCGGCCGCGACCGGATCGCGGAGTTCACCAACTGGCTCGCGCTGGTCGCCGGGACCGCCGAGCGGCTGTCGACGGAGGTGCGGAACCTCCAGCGCACCGAGCTGGCCGAGCTGCAGGAGCCGTTCGACGAGCGCCGGCAGGTGGGGAGCTCGACGATGGCGCAGAAGCGGAACCCGATCGTCTCCGAGAACGTCTCGTCGCTCGCGCGGCTCGTTCGCGCGTTCGCGCTGCCCCCGCTCGAGAACATGGTGCAGTGGCACGAGCGGGACCTCGCCAACTCGGCCAACGAACGGGTCGTCCTCCCGCACTCCGTCGTGCTCGCCGACGACTTTCTGCGCAACCTCGTGAAGGTCCACGCGGGGCTGCGGGTCGACGCGGACCGGATGGCCGAGAACCTCGCACGCACCGGCGGAGCGGCGATGGTCGAGAGCCTCATGCTGGCGCTCACCGCGCGCGGAGTCGCCCGCGCCGACGCCCACGAGATGCTGCGCGTCCTGTCCCGCCCCGACCCGAAGGGTCCGCCCCTCGCCGCGCGCGCGAGGGCCGATCCGGCGCTCGCGCGGCTGCTCACCCCCGCCGAGATCGACTCGCTTCTCGACCCGAGGGCCTACGTGGACGCCGCGGCCGCGAAGACCGACCGGGTCGTGGAGCGGCTCCGGGCCGAGCTCGCGTCGTGACCGCTCCCTCGGACTGGCGCGCGACGGTCCGATTCGTCCGGCCGGACCGCGCGGCGGCGGACCGGTTAGCCTCGGCGCTCCAGGTGGAGTCCGTCCGGGAGGCTCCGCGGTCCGCCGTGCGCGTCCGGCGTCCCGGCCCGGAGGCCGTCGTGCTCGAGGTGACGGCCCGCGACACGAGCGCGGCGCGCGCGACGCTCAACACGTACCTGTCGTGGGCGGCGCTGGTCCTCGCGACCGAGCGCGCCGCCGGCGGGAGCGGCGCGTCGGCCGACGGACGGGACGCGTCGCGAAGCCGTTAAGAGCGGCTCCTCTGGTGCGCGGGCCGTGGCGCTTCCCGCGAAGTTGCAGAACGAGATCCGGCAGTACCAGCGGCTCCAGCAGGACCTCACCCAGGTGAGCCAGCAGCGGGCCCAGGTCGAACTCAAGCTCCGGGAAACCACCCACACGCTGGAGGAGCTCAAGACGATCGGCGACGACGCGACGCTCTACCGGCCGATCGGCGGCCTGCTCGTGAAGGCGCAGAACAAGAAGGAGGTGGTGGACCTCCTCACCGACGACAAGGAAACGCTCGAGGTCCGGGTGAAGGCGCTCGAGCGCAACGAGAACCAGCTCCGGGAACGGTACACCGCGATGACGAAGGAGATCTCGGACGCGCTGCAGGCCGCCGGCGTCCAGCCGAGCTCCGCGTAATCCCTCGGGAGTCGGACCCGCGGCCGGACGCTCAGGTCGACCGGTGGACCAGCCGGTCGCCGACCTCCCTCAGCAGTCGCTTCGCGCCCGGCGAGAGGTCCCGGCTCGCGGCGATCCGGTCGAAGGCCCGACCGGAGATCTCCCGGATCCGCTGCTCCGAGTGCTCGAGGCTCCGCGTCGACCGAAGCAGCTCCCGCGCCGCCCGCACCTTGGCGGGAGGCGCGGCGGGGTTCCCCATCACCTCGAGCAGCAGCGCGCGCCCGACCGCGTCGGCACGCTGCCACGCCTCGACCGCGAGCAGCGTCCGCTTCCCCTCGACCAGGTCGTTGGCGCTCTTGCCGATGTCGTCCGGGCCGAGCCCCGCCCCGAGCACGTCGTCCCGGAGCTGGAACGCCACGCCGAGGTCCACCCCGATCGCCCCCAGCTCGCCGAGGAGACGGTCGCCCGCGCCCCCGAGCACGGCGCCGATCCGCATCGGACCGGCGACCGTGTAGAACGCGGTCTTGCGCCGGTGCACCTCCAGCACGTCGTCCTCCCGGACCCGGTCGAGTGGCAGGTTCCCGTTGCGGACGTCGAGCAGCTGGCCGTACGCGGTCTCCTGCGTCATGCGGCAGTACTCCTCGAGCGCGCGCACGACCCGTCCCGGCGGAACCGGGGAACGGACGAGCTCCCGGACCGTCAGCGGCTCCTGGAGGTCCCCGACGGTGATCCCCATCCCGACCCCGTACTCCGCGCTCGACCCGAGGAGCTGCTCGTCGCCGTGCTGGACCGCGAGCGTGCGGTGCATCGACGGGCCCCCTCGACGCTCCTCGGCGTGGTCGATGATGTCGTCGTGGATCAGCATCCAGCTCTGGAACAGCTCGATCGCGGCGGCCGCCCGCAGCGCCGGTCCGGGCGCGCGGCCGGTCGCGACGTGATAGCCGGCGAGCACGAGGAGCGCGCGGAGACGCTTCCCGCCGCGGAGCGTGAACTCGGCGAGCGCGTCCAGCGTCCGCTCGGCCACGGCGTTGCCCGCGCCCCCCCGCGCCTCGGCGTACGTCCGAGAAATCTCTCGCTCGATGCGGGGCAACCACGCCGCGAGCCGGGCGAACTCCACGGTCCTCGGTGCGGGGACGACTCACTGTATTTAACCCCGGGGCGCCTCGCCGGCGGCGTGGTGGCTCCCCCGTTCGGTGAGCTCGTGGGCCGCCTGACCGAGGCGTTCGGGCAGCAGATGGGCGCGATGCGCCCGGTCCCCGAGGGGTACCTCCTGCAGACCACGGACGGATTCCTGTACGCCTTCCTCGAGGACCCGACGAAGGTGTCGCTGAACGCGATCCAGCGGCTGCAGGGGGAGGTACGGGGGCCGCTCTCGCGCCTCGTGGTGTTCAGCCCCGGGCGGCTCCCGCTCGCGCTGACGGCGGAGGTCGCGCGGCACGGCGCGACGGTCGTCGACGGGGCGAGGTTCAAGGAGCTCGTCGTCGGGCTCGACCTCGGCAGCTATCTCGGCGAGGAGCCGAGGGCGGCGACGACGCCGACCGAGGCGCGCCAGCTCCCCAGCGCGCGCCAGCTGGACGAGATCATCACCCGGGCGCGCACCTGGCTCGACTGGGGGGTGCCGGCCGTGGCGCTCCGATTCTTCCGCCAGGCGCTCGACCTGAAGCCGGAGTTCGCCCCCGCGAAGAACGGCGTGGGGCGCGCCCTGATGGTGCTCGGCCTGGTCGAGGACGCGAAGCGCCTGTTCGTCGAGGTGCTGGCGACCTCGCCGGACAACCTCGAGGCCCGGCTGGGCCTCGCCGCCGTCGCCGGCGCGTCCGGCGACCCGGCGGAAGAGGTGCGGATCTACCGGAAGCTCCTCGAGGAGGACCCGGAGCGGCCCGAGGTGCGGGCGCACCTCATCGCGGCGTTCGTGGAGTCGGGCCGGTGGCCGGAGGTCGAGCCGGAGCTGGTGGAGATGCTCCGTCGGACCCCGGAGGACCCGCGGCTCCGGTTCCTCCACGGCGTGGCCCTCGAGAAGGCGGGCCGCGTCCCCGAAGGGGAAGAGGAGCGCAAGCGGGCCCGGGCGTTGGGGCTCTCGTACGACGCCGAGCGTTCCCTCTGCGACCACCTGGGGCTCCCCCGGCCCGAGCGGCCCCGCGAGGCGACGGCGATGGTCGTGGGGCCCCCTCCGCCGCCGGCCCCCGGACCGTCCGCGCGGACCGGCTCTCCGCGCCGACCGGCCGCTCCGCCGCGTCCGAAGACCCGCCGGAAGGCGCGGCCCCGACGCCGGAGCCGGGCGGCGAAGGCCAACGCTAAGTAGCCGCCGCCCCCGTCGAACCGCCGGCCGACCATGCGGATCGCCTCCGTGCTTCCGAGCGCCACCGAGATCGTCTGCGCCCTCGGAGCCCGCGCGGACCTGGTCGGTCGAAGCGAGGAGTGCGACTATCCGGGGACCGTGCGTCGGCTGCCGGTGATCATGCGCGCCCGGACTCTCGACGGGGACTTCCCGTCGGGGGAGATCGACGCCCGGGTCCGGGACAGCCTCGGGCGTCAGGAGAGCCTGTACTCCTTGGACCTGGACCGGCTGCGGCAGCTCCGGCCCGACGTGCTCCTGACCCAGGACCTCTGCCGGGTCTGTTCGGTAACGGACGCGGAGGTCGCCGAGGCCTGCACCGCCTCGGGGATCGCCCCGCGGGTCGTGAGCCTGTCCCCCACGCGCCTCGACGACGTCTGGGCTTCGATTGAACGGATCGGCACGGAGGTCGGCCGAACCGCCGAGGGGCAGCGGCTCGGGCTCGCCCTGCGACGGGCCACCTCCTCGCCCGCGAGCGCGGGGCCGAAGCCGCGCGTCGCCGTGCTCGAGTGGCTGGACCCGCCGATGCTCGCCGGCCTCTGGGTCCCGGACCTGGTCGCTCGGGCCGGTGGCCAGCCGGTCGGCCCGCGGCCGGGCGAGCACGGGCTGCGTCTCTCGTGGGCCGCCGTCGCGGACCTCGCGCCGGACCTGGTCGTGGTCTCACCGTGCAGCTTCTCGGTCGAGCGGTCTCGGGCCGAGCTCCGCCGGGGCCGAATGGGGGATGCGCTCGCGGGACTGCACCCGGTGCTCGGGACCTGGATCGCGGACGAGGCGTACTTCAGCCGGCCCGGCCCCCGCCTCGCGTTCGGGGTCGAGCTCGTCCGGTCGCTGCTTCGCGGGGTCCCTCCGACGGCGCCGATGCCGGTCGACCGGTGGGCCGCCCCCCGCGAGGTGGCGGCTCGATGAGCGGACGGACGCCCCCCTACACCTACAGCTACACGTACACGGTGGGCCCCGCGCCCCAACGGAGGGGCCAGCTGTCCACCTCGCGCACCGAGCTGATGCACCTCGGCATCGCGTTCGTCGTGATCACCGTCGACCTCACCCTCGTCCTCTCCCTCGACTGGCCGACCCTCATCCCGTCCGTCGGGCTGGGTGCCGTCGTCGGGCTCGCCGCGGTCGGGGGTATGACGGGGTTCCTGGCGCACGAGATCGCGCACAAGATCTCGGCGCAGCGGAACGGGTACTGGGCCGAGTTCCGGCTCTCGGTGGTCGGGCTCGTCTTCTCGCTGATCTTCGCGTACGTCGTCGGCGCGCTGTTCGCCGCCCCGGGCGCGACGATGATCGGCGGGATGGTGGACCGGGAGCACTGGGGACGCACGAGCCTCGCCGGTCCGCTCACGAACCTCGGCGAGGGCGCCGTGCTCTCGGGCGTCGCGGCCGGTCTGTGGTACCTCCCGGTCTCGAGCCTGATCCCGACCCTCGTGCTGTTCCTCGCCTACATCAACGGGGTCTTCGCGGCGTTCAACCTCATTCCCCTGGGTCCGCTCGACGGGGCCAAGGTCTTCCGCTGGCGACGACCGGTCTGGGCGGTCGGGATGGCGGTGAGCCTGGCGTTCGCGGGGGGCATGATCTGGGTCCTGTACGTCCGGGGCGTCCTCGCGTTCTGACCGAGGAGGCGCGACGACGACCCCGCCGGATGTCGAGGAACTGGGCCGGGACCGCCGGCTCGTCGACCTCGGGTTCCGGGACGTCGAGGGGCTCATCGGGAGCTACCTCCTGCCGGCCCCGTCCGGGTGGTACGTGGTCGAGACCGGTCCGACCTCGTGCCGGGACCGGTTGCGGGACGGCGTGGCGCGGGCGGGGGTCGAGTCCCGGGAAGTCGTGGGGGTGCTCGTCACCCACATCCACCTGGACCACGCCGGCGGGCTGGGGGCCGCGGCCGAGCTGTTCCCGTCGGCGACCCTCTACGTGCACGCGGCCGGGGCGCCCCACCTGGTGGACCCGAGCCGGCTCGTCTCGAGCGCGCGCCGAGCCTGGGGACCGGCCTCCGACACGCTCTGGGGTCCGGTGCTGCCGTCCCCCGACCGGCGGATCGTCCGGCTCTCCGGAGGAGAGAGCCTCCCGCTCCGCGACGGCCGTCTCCGGGTGGTCGCCACGCCCGGGCATGCCCGGCACCACCTCGCCTTCTACGACGAACCGTCCGAGGCGCTCCTCACCGGCGACGCGGCCGGGGTCCGGCTGCGGGCCAGCCCGGCCGCGCGGCCGGCCGTGCCGCCCCCGGACCTCGACGTCGAGGAGCTGCTCGCCAGCGTGGAGCGGATGCGGGCGCTTCGGCCCCGACGGGTCTGGTACACGCACTTCGGGCCCCGCGACGGCGCGGTCGAGGCCCTGGAGCGGTACACCCGGTCGGTGGTCGAGTGGCGAGACGCCGCCCTGGTCGCGGCGAGGGAAGAGGCCACCGTGGCGCACGTCGCGCACGCGCTCCGCTCCCTCGCCGACGCGTCCAGCGCCGGCGGCGCGACCGTCGCCGCGTCGGGCCGGGAGGAGCTCATCTCCGGGACGGAGATGGCCGCCCAGGGCTTCCTCCGGTACTTCGAGACGCACGGTGCGCTGGCCCGGAGCTGAGGCGTGGCCGCTCCGAACAGCCGCCTCACGCCGGCCATGGCCCTGTTCGCCGCGCGCGTCGTGTACGCGTTCAACTGGTACAACGTGGGCGCCGTGGGGGTGCTGATCGAGGTCTCGCTCCACCTCGACGCGGCGGCCTTCGGGCTCGTCCTGGGAGCCTTCCTCGTGGGCGTCGGCCTCTTCCAGATCCCGGCGGGGCTCCTCGACCTCGTCTGGGGAGCCCGCCGGACCGCGCTGTTCGGCCTCGCGGTCATGGGCGGAGCGGCGCTCGCCTCCGCGTTCTCGCGGGACCTCCTGGACCTCGTGGTGCTCCGGTTCCTCGCCGGCGTGGGGGCCGCGTTCTTCTTCTCCCCCGCGCTGAGCCTCGTCGCTTCCTACTTCCCTCCGGGCCAGCGCGGGCCGATCATCGGCCTGTACAACGGCGGGTTCAGCCTGGGCGGCGCGATCGGACTGGACGCGGGGGCGCTCGCGGGACTTCGGCTCGGCTGGCCGTTCGCCCTCGGCGTCGGCGGGGCCGGGTTGCTCGTCGCGGCGCTGGTCAACTTCGTCCTGCTGCCGCGCGGGGCGGAGCCCCGCGAGGTCCGCGATATCGCGGGATTGGCGGGCGCGTTCTGGCGCGTCCTCTCGTCCCGGTCGATCTGGGCGCTCTCCCTCGCGCTCACCGGCTTCTGGGGCGCGGTGTACATCGTCGCGCAGTACTACGTCGTCTACGCCCACGCCGTGCACGCGGCGTGGGGGGTGGAGACCGCGGCGGTGCTGACGTCGATCTTCGTCGTCATGTCCCTCCCCGGGGGTCCCCTCGGCGGCTGGATCGGCGAACGGGGGCCGGACCGGCGGTACCTGCTCGTGGCGTGTGGGGTCATCGCGGGGGCCAGCGTGCTCGCGATCCCGTTCCTCACGCTCGACCTCACCGTCGTGGACTTCGTCGTGCTGGGGCTGTTCGACGGGGTGGTGTTCGCGATCCTGTACCTCATCCCCTCCTACCTCCCGGAGACCGAGGGGCACGGGGTCGCGCTCGGGATCGCCTTCGTCAATTCGGTGCAGGTCTCGGCGGGCAGCCTGCTCGCGATCCTGTTCGGGGTCGTGGCCGTCGCGACGAGCTTCACCGTCGCGTGGCTGCTGATCGGCGGGCTCGCGCTCGCGCTCCTGCCGATGCTCCTCTGGGTCACGCCGAACCGTGCCGGGCAGCCGGTGCTCCGGACCGGCCCGGGCGCTGGGTCGTCCGGGTGGGGCCCGGATCCGCCGCTGCCACCGTGAGCAGGTTCGTGGGGCGACCCTCGACCGGGTACCCCGCGGTCATCACGATGGGGCTCCCGGCCGCCACGCCGAGCGCGCGGGCCGCCTCCCGGGCCGCGAACCCCCGGAGCGCGTCGAGCGACAGATGGCGGGGCGCCGGGCGGGCGTTCACCCCCCAGATGAGCGCGAGCCGACGGAGCGTCGCCCGCTCGGCCGACAGCCCGAGGATCGGCACCGCCGGGCGCAGACCGGACACGAGGCCGGCGGTCCGTCCGGAGTGCGTCGGCACCGCGATCGCGCCGGCGCCCAACGCCTCGGCGACCCGGACCGCGGCCTCCGCGACCGCCGACTCCACCGGCCGGCGCCGTCCGGGATTCTCGGCGGGTCGGAACCGCGCCCGGTCGATCCTCGGCTCGGTGACCCGGGCGATCCGGTGCATCCACTCCACGGCCTCGACCGGGAAGGCTCCGACGGCGCTCTCCTCGGAGAGCATGACCGCGTCGGCGCCGTCGAGCACCGCGTTCGCCACGTCCGTGGCCTCGGCCCGGGTGGGGCGGGGGGCCGTCAGCATGCTGAGGAGCATCTGGGTCGCGACGATCGAGAACCGTCCGCGTCGGATCGCGGAGGTGACGAGCCGCTTCTGCTCGAGCGCGATCCGCTCCAGCGGGACCTCGATGCCGAGGTCGCCGCGGGCGACCATGAGCCCGTCGGCCTCGTCCAGAATCGTGTCGAGGTGCGCGAGCGCGGCCGCGCGCTCGATTTTGGCGATGAGCCCCACGGAAGCGCCCCCGCGCGCTCGCGCGGCCTCGCGGGCGGCGCGCACGTCCTTGCCGTCCCGGACGAAGGAGAGCGCCACGTAGTCGACGCCGGCATCGAGCGCCACCGCGAGGTCGTGCAGGTCCTTCGGGCCCAGGAGGGAGGTCCGGAGCACGGCGTGGGGGAGGTAGATTCCCTGGTGGGACTGGACGGGTCCTCCTCGGACGACCCGAGTGACCACCGCATCCGACTCGACCCGCTCGACTCGCAGTTCGACCAGTCCATCCCCGAGCAGGACGGGGTCGCCCGGCCTCGCCGCGCGATGGAGGTCGGGTACCTGCACCGGGAGTCGGGCTGCGCTGCCGGGGGCGTCGGACTCATCGAGCCGGAGTTCCGCGCCCGAGGTGAGAGAGATTCCGGACGCGGCGAGTTCGCCGATCCGGAGCTTCGGGCCCTGGAGGTCCGCCACGACCCCGACCTCTCGTCCCACGGCCCGGGCCGCCTCCCGTGCGTTCCGGATCAGCTGCCGTTGCTCCGGCTCGGTCCCGTGGGAGAAGTTGATGCGGACGGCGTCCGCTCCGGCGTCCAGCAGCGCGCGGATGCGGGGCACGCTGTCGGATGCCGGTCCCAGGGTAACGAGTATCCTCGTACGGCGACGGGGTGCGCTCGACGCGGTGGCGTGCGGGGGCATCCGGTCCAGGACCTCCTTCCGTATCCCGTGCAGGCAGTCGGCCGGCCCTTTTAGTATGCCCGGCCGTCAACTCCGGACCAGCCCCGTGGTGTAGCGGCCAAGCATGCTGGCCTTTGGAGCCGGCGACAGCGGTTCGAATCCGCTCGGGGCTATCCGAAACGCCACGTCACTCCTCTGAAAGAGGTCCTGCCCGCTGACGGTCGGTCATCCTCTCGCTCCTCTTAGTACTTGCTGAGCCACGGGGCCGAGCGTGCTCCAGCGCGCCTCAGGGTCGCGTACGGGCAACGCCCGAGCCCGGCTCCGCATTCGGACGATCTTGGCGTGGGTCTTCTCGGCCCGCTCCTCGGAGTACGCCTCGCTGCGAGCGAGCAGCGCGAAGATCACCTCGATCATCCGATGCGCCACCGCCACGATCGCCTTTCCCTTCCCGAGCCGCCTCTCCCATCGACGGAAGAGCCGCTGGAACTTCCCCGGCGCCTTCACTGCGGCGTGGGCGCACGTCGTGAGGATCCACCGAAGAGCTCGCGGTCCCTGCTTGTGGATCCGACCCATGCGCAGCGTGTTCCCGCTCTGCATCACGCGGGGGACCAGCCCCGCGTAGCTCGAGAGATGCTTCTCGGTGGGGAACCGAGTGACGTCCCCAATCTCCTCCAAGATCACCTGCGCCGAGTAGAAGTCGATCCCGGGGAGCGTCATCAGCTTCTGGACTGCCGGATCGTCGACCCCGAGCTGGGCCAATTGCCCCTCGACCTCCTCGATCTGGCGGCCGAGCAGGTCGAGCTGCGCCAGCTCGCCTTCGAGCAGGTAGCGCTGAGAGGCGGGCAATCGCGCGATCGCCCGGTGCATCTCGACCCGTCCGCTCACCCCGAAGAAGTCGGTGAGCTCGGTGGTCACTCCGTTGTGGTCGAGCAGCGCGAGGACCTGGCACTTGATCGTCCGCATCTTCTTCCCGAGGTCGATGCGGTAGCGCAGGAGCTGGCGTCGCTCGTTGAGCTCGGGCGGAGGGACGTAGGCCTCCGGGAGACGGTTCATCCGCAGGAGGTCGGCGAGTTCGAAGGAGTCGATCGCATCGGTCTTCTTCTTCGACCCGGCCATCCGTCGGACCTCCAGGGGATGGGCCATCCGCACGTCGAGACCCAACCCCTTGAGGTGCCAGTAGAGCCGCTTGGCGACGGTGCTCGCCTCGAGGGCGAGCACACTGCC
>JASHRQ010000029.1 GCA_030037265.1 Thermoplasmata archaeon
CGCATCCCGCCGGCGCGCGCCGCCCCGGGAGCCGGAGTCCCCGCCGGCGACCCGCGGACCCGAGGTCGACTCGCCCGCGCCGCCGTAGCGAGGGACCGGAGCGCGAAACCCGGGGCATTCGCACCGGGTCTCTTGAAGCCGACGCGCCTCCGCCTTCCCCCGGCGTGCGCGCCGCCCTAAATAGGCGGGGTCCTTGCGAGGGTTCCCATGGCGAGCCACCGCATCCTCGAGATGGACTCCCGCTCCTTCGAGCGCCGTATCCGGGAGAACCCCGTCGTCATCGTGCCGGTGGGGGCGCTCGAGGCGCACGGCCCCCACCTGCCGCTCGGGTCGGACCAGATCCAGGCGGAGGCGACCGCCGAAGCGCTCGCCGAGCGGGTGGAGGCGCTGGTCGCGCCGACGCTGCCGTACGGTTCCTGCGCCGGGACCCGCCCGTTCCCCGGCACCGTGAGTCTCTCCCTCGGCACGCTGTCCGCGGTCACCCGGGAGCTCCTGTCGGAGCTCGCCCGCGCGGGGGCCCGGCGCGTGCTCGTGCTGTCGGGTCACGCGGCGCAGGGCCACATGGCCGCGCTGCGGGAGGGGGCCGACCAGGCGGTGCGGGAGTCCCCCGCGCTCCGCGTGATCGTGCTGTCGGACTACGACTTCGTCTACGAGCTCCGCGGCACGGAGTCGCCCGCCTCCGACGGCCACGGGGGGCTCCTCGAGACCTCCCGCGTCCTGTCGATGGCGCCGGCGACCGTCGGGTCCGTGCGCCCGAAGGTCGAGTACCGGTTCTCCCGGTTCCGGGTGGGCGACCCGACGGTCGACGAGTGGCCCGAGAGCGTCATCGGCGACCCGGGGCCGGCGAGCGCCGAGCTCGGGGCGCGGCTCCAGCGGCACGTGCTGGACCGGCTCGAGACGACGGTCCGCGAGCTCCTGCCGCCGACGTGAGCGGCCGGGAGGGACGGGGTGCCCATGAGCCCGGCCGAGCCGCCGATCCGCATCCGCGGGGCGCGGCAGCACAACCTGAAGAACGTCTCCCTGGACCTCCCGCGGCACCGGCTCATCGTGATCACCGGCGTGAGCGGCTCGGGGAAGTCGTCGCTCGCGTTCGACACGCTGTACGCCGAGGGGCAGCGCCGGTACATCGAGAGCCTGTCCGCGTACGCGCGGCAGTTCCTGGGCCAGATGGACAAGCCCGACGTGGACCTCATCGACGGGCTCTCGCCGGCCATCGCGATCGAGCAGCGGGCGGGGAGCCGGAACCCGCGGTCGACCGTCGGTACCGTCACCGAGATCTACGACTACCTCCGCCTCCTGTACGCGCGCATCGGCGTGGCCCACTGCCCGAACGACGGCGTCGAGATTGCCCCGCAGTCGACGGACTGGATCGTGGAGACCGTGCGCGCCCGGGCCGCCGGCGAGACCGTCGACCTGCTCGCGCCCGTGGTCCGGGGGAAGAAGGGCGAGTTCCGCGAGCTGTTCCAGCGGCTGCGCCACGAGGGGTACCGCCGGTTCGTCGTCGACGGCGCCGAGGTGAAGTTCCCGGGCGCGGACGTGCGGCTCGACAAGAACAAGAAGCACGCGATCGACGTCGTCATCGACTCGCTCCGGGTGGCCGACGAGGAGGCGACGCGGCTCGCCGAGGGGGTGACGCTCGCGCGCCAGCTGGGCGACGGCCTCGTGGTCGTGCGCCGGTCCCGGGGCGTCCGCGAGACGTTCTCGAGCCGGCGCGCCTGCCCGACGTGCGGGTTCTCGGTCGAGGAGCTCACGCCGCGGATGTTCTCGTTCAACAACCCGTACGGCGCCTGTACGGAGTGCTCGGGGATCGGGGCGACGCTGCACGCGGACCCGGACCTCATCGTGCCCGACAAGTCGAAGCCGCTCGGCAAGGCGATCGCGGTCTGGGGGCTCACGCCCGAGCCCGACTCGATCGCCCGGTTCGCCCGGCTGTTCGACTACGACCCCGAGGAGCCGGTGTCGCGGCTGTCGGAGAAGGGATGGAAGGCGCTCCTGTACGGCAGCGACCGGCCGGTCGGCGGCGACCGGCACTGGGCCGGCTACTGGTGGGGCGGCGGCTGGCTCCGGGAGGGACTGCTCCACGCGGTCGAGCGCCGCTGGAAGTCGACGAAGAGCGAGGGCGCGAAGGAGTACTACCTCGGGTTCATGACCTTCACGCCGTGCCGGAAGTGCGCGGGGAAGCGGCTCAAGCCGGAGAGCCTCGCGGTCACCGTCGAGGGACGGTCGATCGCGGAGGTCGTCGAGCGGCCGGTGAGCGCGCTCGTCGAGTTCTTCGCCGGGCTCGCGCTCTCGGAGAAGGAGGAGCAGATCGTGGGGCAGGTCGTGAAGGAGATCCGGGCGCGGCTCGGCTTCCTCGACAACGTCGGGCTCACCTACCTGACCCTCGACCGGGCCTCGGCGACGCTCTCCGGCGGGGAGGCGGAGCGGATCTCGCTCGCGACGCAGATCGGCTCCGGGCTCGTCGGCGTCCTGTACATCCTGGACGAGCCGTCGATCGGCCTCCATCCGAGGGACCACGAGCGGCTGCTGGCCACGCTGAAGACGCTCCGCGACCTCGGGAACACCGTCCTCGTCGTCGAGCACGACGAGATGACGATGCGCGCCGCCGACTGGCTGGTCGACCTCGGCCCGGGCGCCGGCACGCACGGGGGGGAGGTCCTGTTCTCCGGCCCGCCGTCGGAGATCCCCGGCGCGCCGCGCTCGCTCACCGCCGACTACCTGAGCGGTCGCCGGTCGATCGCCATCCCCGAGCGGCGGCGCGCCCCCACCCAGCGGTGGCTCACCATCCACGGCGCCCGGGAGAACAACCTCAAGGCGGTCACCGTGCGGGTGCCGCTCGGCGTCCTGACGGTGCTCTCGGGCGTGTCCGGGAGCGGGAAGTCGACGGTCCAGCAGGAGATCCTGTACAAGGCGGTCCGCCGGCACCTGGGCGTGGGGCGGGACGTGCCGGGGAAGCACGACTTCATCGACGGGATCGACCAGATCGACCGGGTGCTGCTCATCGACCAGTCGCCGATCGGCCGGACGCCGCGGAGCAATCCCGCGACGTACACGGGGCTCATGACGCCCATCCGCGAGCTGTTCGCGAGCCTCCCCGAGGCGAAGGTCCGGGGGTTCGGCCCGGGACGGTTCAGCTTCAACGTGCGGAGCGGGCGGTGCGAGGCGTGCGAGGGGGACGGGATCATCTCCTACGAGATGCACTTCCTCCCCGAGGTCCACGTCGTCTGCGAGGAGTGCCACGGCCGCCGGTTCAACCAGGAGACGCTCCAGGTCGCGTTCCGCGGGAAGACGATCGCCGACGTCCTCGACCTGACGGTCGACGAGGCGCTCCAGTTCTTCGAGAACCACCGGCGGATCGCCGCGCGCCTCCGCCTCCTGTCCGACGTCGGCATGGGGTACGTGAAGCTGGGGCAGAGCGCGACGACGCTGTCCGGCGGCGAGGCGCAGCGGATCAAGATCGCCTACGAGCTCGGGAAGGTGCCGACCGGTCGGACGCTCTACCTGCTCGACGAACCGACGACCGGGCTCCACTTCGAGGACGTCCGGCGCCTGCTCGACGTCCTGTTCCGGCTCCGCGAGGGCGGGAACACCGTCGTCGTGATCGAGCACAACCTGGACGTGCTGAAGTGCGCGGACTGGGTCATCGACCTGGGCCCCGAGGGCGGGGACCGGGGCGGGGAGCTCGTGGCGGAGGGAACGCCCGAGGAGGTCGCGCGCTCGCCGCGCTCGCACACGGGCCGGTTCCTCCGCCCGCTGCTCGCGCGGCCGCGGGC